>CAYHAT010000351.1:0-3855 GCA_964354675.1 uncultured Actinomycetota bacterium
TGTGGACAGCAACGTCTTCCAGGTCCCCTCGCCCAGCACGCTGTGCTGGTCTGGCAGGGAGACCGGGCCCGAAGTGAAATTGAGGAACACCGCTATCCTTTCCTCCTCCAGTTCCCTCAGGTAGGCGAAGACACCTCTGGGGGTTCCTTCTATGGCGCGGTAGCTCCCGGCCATCAGGGCGGGTTTCTGCTTACGCGTCCATACGAGGCGCCGGTACCAGTTGAGGAGGGAGTCCGGCTCTTTATCCTGGCGCTCGACGTTCCTCTCGCCATAGGAGGGGTCCACGGGAAGCCAGGGCTCGCCCCTCGAGAAACCCGCGTTCTTTTCCCCACTCCACTGCATGGGGGTGCGGGAACCGTCCCTGCCCACGGGGATGGGCCAGAACTTCTTCCCTATGGGATCATCCATCATCTTTCTGGGGACCTTGCTTGCCGGCATCCCTATCTCCTCCCCGTAATAGATGATGGGCGTACCCCTCAGCGTCAACATCATGGCCGCCGCCACCTTGGCCCTGGCCTCCGCGTCCCCGCCCCTGCCAAGGCGCGTATAGGAGCGTACCAGGTCGTGGTTGTTGAGGTAGTAGCAGGGCCATCCCGGCGCGGGTAGTTGTTCCTCCAGCCAGCGCACCGACTCACGGAAGCCCTCCGCCCTCCATTTGCGCTCCGCGAAGTCAAGGTAGAAGGAGAGGTGCAGGGCGTCGGTGCCGTCGCCCAGATAGGCCACCGCGTCATCGGGGGTATCGGTATATACCTCGCCCATCATCATGCGCTCGGGGTACTCGTCCGTGATGCGGCGCAGCCCCTTCGCCGTCTCCAGGCTCTCCGGCTGGGAGCGGTCGTATAGGTGCACTTGCCAATCATAAGGGCGTATGCCGTACTTGCGCGGGTTATTTCGCAACAGCTCGTCCTCGTAGAGGAAGTTGATGAGGTCGAGGCGGAAGCCGCCGACTCCCTTGTCCAGCCAGAACCTGACCACATCGGACATCGCCTCCCTCACCTCGGGATTGCGCCAGTTGAGATCGGGCTGGAAGGGCAGGAAGGCGTGGTAGAAGAACTGGCGGGTGTTGTCGTCGAACTCCCACGCGCTGCCCTCCACCACCGCGAGCCACCGGTTGGGTGGCTTCCCGGGGGACCTGCCTTCCCGCCACACGTACCAATCGCGCTTGGGATCGTCCCGAGAGGAGCGCGACTCCACGAACCAGGGATGTTCGCTGGAGGTGTGGTTGAGGACCATGTCCATGATCACCCTGATGCCCCGCCCGTGGCACGCATGCAGCAGTTCCTCGAAGTCATGCATGCTGCCGAAACGGGGGTTTATGGAGTAGTAATCGCTGACGTCGTAGCCGAAATCCAGCATCGGTGAAGCGTTGATGGGAGTCAGCCATATGGCGTCAACACCCAGGGAGTGCGGGGTGCCGTCGTTGAGGTAGTCGAGACGATCGATGACGCCGCGCAGGTCTCCGATGCCGTCGCCGTCGGAGTCGGAGAAGCTGCTTACGGAGACCTGGTAGACCACGCCTTTTTTCCACCAGGGCATACCTGCGTACTCCATGACGCACCCCCCCCAGAACATATCCGCCGCCGCCTACTGCAGAAAATGATAGCACAGGTCGCGTGACCGGCAGCATGCGGAAAACAAGCCAGCAGGCTATCTGCTTCCCGTCTCGCTTCCGTCCCTGCATCTGCCGGCACCTATCTGCTATATTTGGCTGGAAGCCGTTTAGGAGCATCAAAGAGGAGGTAATCCAGATGGTGATGGCCCTGGAGGGAATAAAGGTACTGGACCTGAGCCGCCTCGCCCCCGGCCCCTACTGCAGCATGATCCTGGGAGACCTGGGGGCCGAGGTGATCCGGTTGGAGGCCATGGATAAAAGGGCCCGGGCTGAGGGCGTCCTCGGTTTGAGCGACGAGATGGCGGAGGTGCTGCGGGCATTCAACCCCCAGGGAAGGAATAAGAAGAGCATCGTCATAGACCTGCGCAAGGATGAGGGCAAGGAGGTCTTCTTCCGCCTGGCCAGGGAGGCGGACGTCATCCTGGAGGAGTTCCGCCCCGGCGTGGTCAAGAGGCTGGGCATCGACTACGAAAGGGTGAGAGAGATAAACCCCCGCGTTGTCTACTGCTCCATAACCGGGTACGGCCAGGACGGGCCTTATGCCCAGCTCCCCGGCCACGATCTCAATTACATCTCCACGGCCGGGGTCTTCAGCGTTGTGAAAGACGATGCAGGAAAGCCGGTCATCCCCTCCAACCTCCTGGCCGACATGGCGGGTGGAGGTATGCACGCCGCCCTGTCCATACTTGCCGCCCTGGTCGCTCGCTCCCTGCACGGGGTGGGCCAGTACGTGGACTGCTCCATGACCGACGGCGTGGTGAGCCTCATGCACCTCGAGCCCATCCTCAAGCACACCACGGGGCTGCAGGGGCTCCCCTACTACAACGTGTACGAGACGGAGGACGGCAAATGGTTCAGCGTGGGCAACGTGGAACCCTGGCTGTGGGAGAACTTCTGCCGGGCGCTGGAGAGAGATGACCTCATACCCCTGCAGCGGGATACGGAGAAGTACCCGGAGCTCTTCGCGACCTTGCGCGAGATATTCAGGCAGAAGACGCGCGAGGAGTGGTTCGAGTTCTTCAAAGACAAGGACGTCTGCGCGGCCCCTGTTTACGACATCGACGAGGCGGAGCAGGATGCCCACCTGCGGGCGCGGGAGATGTTCATCGAGCTCGAACACGAGAGGTTCGGCACGATCACCCAGGTGGGTATCTCGATGAAACTATCCGAGACCCCGGGGAGGTTCCGCAGCTTCGGGGCCACTCCCGGCCAGCATAGCGATGAGATCCTTGGAGGGTTGGGTTATTCCGAGGACGAGATAAAGGGGTTGCGGGACGCGGGAGCCGTGGCCTGAATGGGTCCTGGGGAGCGGAGGGATGACTGTCTTGAGTGAGTTCTGGGACGGAAGATAAGGGGGAAGCATGAAGAGGTTCGAGGGCATCTATGCAGTGATGCTGACCGCATACGACGACTACGGGAACATCGACCGCGAGGCCATGCGCGAGATGACAACCTACCTGGTGGACTCCGGGGTGCACGGGTTGGTTGTGCTGGGAAGCAACGGGGAGAATCCCTATCTCACCCACCATCACCAGAAGGACGCCATCGACACCGTGGTGGGCGAATGCGCGCAGCGGATCCCGGTGATCGTGGGGGTCAACAAGAGAGGGACCGAACCGGCCATGGACATGGCGCAGTACGCGGAGGGCGCGGGCGCCGACGGTATCCTCCTGGCACTGCACCGCTTCTACAACCTGGACGAGGACGCCGTTTTCGGCTCTTACGAGGATGTCTGCAGCTGCGTGAACATCCCCGTGCTCTTCTATAACTTCCCATCCAACACCGGCCTCACGCTATCTCCCGAGAGCATCGCCCACATCGGCGACATCGAAAACCTGGTGGGCGCCAAGGAGACCATCTTCGATGTGGACGAAGTCCGCCGGCTGGTCGAGGCGGCCAGCGAGGATTTCAGCGTCTTCACGGGCATGACCTTCAACCTGGTGGACACCATGTCCGTTGGCGCCTGCGGCGCCATCTGTCCCGTGCCCAACTTCATCCCGGAGAAGACGGTCGAGCTGTACGAGGCATGCCGGAGCGGTTATGCGGAGAGGGCGGAAGCCCTGCAGAAAGAGGTCTTCTCTCTGGCCCCGCTCCTGGCCTCTACCCCCACCCCCCATGCCATGCAGAAGGAGGCCATGCGCCTGCTGGGCCATCCCGTCGGGACCACCGTCAAGAGCCCCCTGCCCCAACTTACCCCCGGGCAGGTGGAGCAGGTCAGGGACATCCTCGATGGTATAGGCCTG
>CAYHAT010000352.1:0-3832 GCA_964354675.1 uncultured Actinomycetota bacterium
CGTAGAGGACATCACCGATGCGGTCGACGTCTCCACCCGCACCTTCTTCCGCTACTTCGACTCCAAGGAGGCGGTCCTCTTCGGCGATTGGCGCTCGAACCTGGACCGCATGACCGGATCGATCATCTCCCGGCCGCCTGAAGAGCCGCCCCTGCAAGCTCTATACGAGTCCGCGCGACAGTTTATAGAGTTTATAAAACCCAACGAGCCCAGGTTGCTCATGCGCAACGAGCTCGCGAGGAACTCGCGCAAGATCGGGGACTACGAGCGCAACGTGATCAATCCCGAGTTCGAACGCGTGGTAGCCGAAGCCCTGGCGCAGCGGCTGGGCGTCGATGCGGAATCCGACCCCAGGCCCTCCATCATCGCGGCCGTCGCCGTTGCGGCATATAACGCCGCAAGAAAGATGTGGGTGGCAAGCGGCGGCGAACGCCCGATGGCGGAGCTGCTCGGCCAGGCATTCGAGTTTATCAATTACCAGGCCGACACCGTGCCGGACAAATAACCACACCAGCCGGCCCGAGCACTCCGTATTCCCATACCCTCATCGCTATATGTCCTGTCGCACGATCATCATATCGCCGGCCGGCGTTGTGTATTATTATGACCAAGATGGACGAGCGCGTAAGGGATGAGTCGTGAGGGTGGTGGCGATGGCAGCGAAAACACGAACGGGTAAAGGCAAGAGCGGGAAGAGCAAGAGCTGGAAGGCGCGGTCGGGCAAGACGCTGATCAGGGGGGCGCTCATGATACCCGGCTTGAACCGGGTGCACCCCTGGCTCAGGGAGGATAAGACCGAAGCGCACTGGCTGCCCATCAACGCCGATATCCAGATGCCAGAAGATGCCCCCATGCCCCTGTCGCTCCTCGAACGCTTCATAGAGGAGGCCTCACACCGTGTGATAATAGACTACTGCGGGTGCAGAAAGGGCTGGCATTGTAAGGAATATCCACAGGAGATAGGGTGCCTGATGATGGGGGATTCCGCCCTGGAGATCAAGCGCTTCCCCGGCCGTGAGGTGGAGGTAGAGGAGGCGAAAGAACACGCCCGCCGGGCGGTGGAAGCCGGATTAGTGCCCATAGTGGGGAAGGTGAGGGCGGACAACTATATCTTTGATGTAAAGGACCGCTCCCGCATGCTCACCACCTGCTTCTGCTGCGAATGCTGCTGCGTCACGCGCTTCACCCGCTACGTCCCCCTGAGGTCGCTGGAGCCCCTGCAGCCCCGGCTGGAGGGCGTCGCCATGACGGTGACGGAGCGCTGCACCGGATGCGGCAAATGCGCGAAGCACTGCTATATCGAGGCTATCCGGGTGGTCGACAAGAAAGCAGTGATCGGGGATTACTGCCGGGCCTGCGGCAGGTGCGCCACCGTGTGCCCTGACGGTGCCATCGAGATACGCATCGACGATCCGGAGTTCCTGGAGAAGACGTACGACCGCATCCGTTCCTACGTGAAGTACGACTGAAGATGTTTCAAGCGCCGAGGCGTATGTGCATGCGGTTGCTCACCCTGAACATGGGGCCGCCAGGCAGCCGTGTCTCTTATACAGCCACACGTCCATAGTGGCCGTTCTCCCCCTGCACGCACTTCCAGTGGAAGAGCCGCGAATCCATATCCCTCGGAAAGGGGACTTAGCGGGAACGGACCGCGGGGAAACGCTGTATGGGCGGGGGATAAAGGAGGCACACCCCCGCGGCAGAACGCTTTGTCGCTGTCCACCCCATGCTCCGACACTATTTCCAAAAACAGGTCGATGGGCAATAATCAGTAGGAAGGTTAATGCTGCTTTTTCACACCAAAGGGCGGAGCTCTTGATCTTAAGGGGGATGTTATGCTCAAGGATGGCTGGCCTCGGGAAGGCGTGATCGACGAATGGTTCGAGGGGGCTCTGGAGACCGCGTACGCATGCAGGTACCCGAACCTCATGGCCGTGTTCCAGGACGGCCTCGCAAGGTTCGGTGACAAGGAGATATTCATCTTTCCCTCCCTGGGCGAGCGCTATACCCGCAGGAGGTTGGACGAGGCGATAAGGAAGGTCGCCGCCTCCCTCATCGAGGATCACGGTGTTGAAAAGGGCGACCGGGTGGCCATGATCCTCCTCAACAACCCGGAGTTCTGCATAAGCTACCTGGCCATCGCCGCGGTAGGTGCGGTGTCGGTAGTGATAAACGCGAGGCTGGAGACGGAGGAGTTGGGGTTCCAGCTGCGCGATTCGGGGACCAAGGTCCTGATCGTGGAGACCGAACTGTACGAGAGGGTAAAGCCGCTCCGCGACCGGCTGGAGAGCCTCAAGTCGATCATCATCACCGGGAACGAGGGCATCGACGGTAACGCCCCCTATACCAGTCTCCTGGCGAGGGAAGCTCCCGGCCATATCGAGGTCGAGGTGAACGAGAGGGATATCTGCAGCATATGCTATACGAGCGGGACCACGGGGAGGCCCAAGGGGAGTATAATCACCCACCGCAACGTGGTTTCCAACGCCATGGCCCAGCTGAGTTGTATACCCTACCTCATACCGGAAAAATATACCATGGAGGATATCTACCTGATCAAGCAGATGATATCGGTGCCCCTCTTCCACGTCACTGCCCTGCACACCCTCTTCAACCTCTGCCTGCTGGGCGCGGGCGCGGTGGTCCTTCCTATCTTCCAGGCGGACCAGGTGATCGAGTCCATGATCGAGGAGGAGGTCAACTTCTTCGTAGGGGTCACCGCCATGTTCTGGCTGCTGCGCATGCAGCCCAACTACCCGCAGCTGGTGGATGCGGGAAACGTCGAGGTCATGTTCCAGGGAGGGTCGCCCATGCCGCCGGAACTGGGGGAGCTCATGCTCAAGGACTTCCCCGCCGCCTTGATCGGCAACGGTTTCGGAATGACCGAGACCACCTCTATCGGGGCGGGCTCGCTGCTCCCCCCGGAGCAGGTGATCAAGCGGGGGTCATCCATCGGCTGGCCCACGCCCCCTACGTTATTCAAAGTGGTGGACGAGCGCCTGCAGGAAGTGCCGCTGGAAGAGCCCGGCGAGCTGTTGATCAGCGGCTCGGGCACTTGCCGCGGCTACTGGAACCTGCCGGACAAGACCAGCGAGAGCTTCGTCATCGATGAGGAAGGGCGCAGGTGGCACCGCTCTGGGGACGTGGTGGTCAAAGACGAGGAGGGCTTCTACACCATCGTGGACCGCAAGAAGGACATGATCCTCAGGGGCGGAGAGAACGTGTATTCCGTGGAGGTGGAGAACCTCATCATCATGAACCCCAAGGTGTTGCAGGTGGCGGTGATAGGGGTGCCGGACCAGGTACTGGGGGAGAAGATAAAGGCCGTGGTCTTCCCCATGCCCGGGCACAGTATAACCGCCGACGAGGTCCTCGAGTTCTGCACGGGGAAGATCGCCGATTACAAGTTGCCCGACTTCGTGGCTATCTCCGATATGCCGCTGCCCATGAATCCCGGCGGCAAGATCATGAAGGACAAGCTCCGCGACATGTAGTCTAGGTTTAGCCCGGGGCCTCGGGGTAGGTTTTTCTTCCGGCCCTGGCCGAGGGGTAACGGTCTTCGCTCCGCGACGCGCGGCCTGTTGATACCTTTTATAGACCATCGATCAAAGTGCTAGAGCGGAGCTTTCTCGCCGCGTGTGCTACCTATCTGCTGGCCGCTTGCGATGTCGCTCCGACCGACCCCATCGTTCCAGGGCAGGGTGTTCTATATAGGCTACGCCCGAGCGCCTCTTATATATGCATGGTATGTCAACGCACTGACGCAATGTTTGTACATCTCGACACACAATAGTGCGATGAGGCCGGCGTTGCGCCGGTCTCATCGCGGGAT
>CAYHAT010000353.1:0-3830 GCA_964354675.1 uncultured Actinomycetota bacterium
TGCTCCGCGAGAAGCCGTATTGCGAGGAGGCGTAGCCGACGTGGCAAACTCGATTAGGCAAGACATTTCTATAGGACGTGAAACAAGCGGATGCAGAGGCAGTCGAATGCGATCGTATTTATGGATCGGGGTACTAATGTATCCCCTGAATCCCCATCTCTTCACAAATCCGATTCATCTATGCCGCGCGCGGCCATCGAGAGAGGAATTCATGGTTGCGTCGCAGAAGGCTCTTGAGTAACCTGTTTGACAAGGAGGTAGGAAAGATATGCCGGGAAACGACCGCTGTCCCGTTTGCGGGCTACCGCGTTCCCTGAACCGCAAGCTCGTCTGGACCACGGATGGAGGCATCTATTTCCAGGCCAGGCGCTCGGATCGGCTGATCTTCCTCGAGGAAGAGGATATAAGGGCGTTGCTCGAGGAGGGGGTAAAGCTACGCGGGGAGCAACTCCTCGACACCCTGCGCGAACGCCGCCGTGCGTTCACCAGCGAGGAAGTGGCATCCCAGTTGACCGGCTTGCGTCGACTCCTGCTGCGCCACTGGCCGCTTGCCAAGCGTGTGGTCAGGTCCGCTTTCCGGGAGGCCTCGTTCTTCGGTTGCGGCAACATCGTCATCTCCAAGATGAGACCGCGCAAGGAGCTGGTGGTGAAGGCCCGCCATCCCTACCACCCGCACCTCATAGCCGGCGACATCTGGGGTTTCTGGGAGGGGCTGTTCGGGGTGGAAGCCCTGCTCTCACTCAACGCCGCGTCGGAACATGAATGGGACATCACCATAAGGACGGTAGGCAAGAAGCGCGGTGCTGCCGGCCGCGAGCAGCATGCCGGCCACAAGCGGGCGCCCCGCCGCCCCCAACGCGACTACGGTCTGGAGGTATGCGAAAAATGCCGCCTGCCCATCTTTCCCTGGGAACTGCGTTGGGACACCGAGCTCGGTACCATCTACGAAACGGGCACCCATCGCCATATGGTGATCACCTCTGCGGCGGGATGGCAGCGAGTGGTGGACGAGGTGAAGGGGAGCAAGGAGGGGGTTCTTCCCGCCGATATAGGAGTAGCGCTGGCCGGCGCGGCGGCGGCGGAGTACCGGCTGCTGAAGGGGGACAACTACAAGACCGCCTATCGCCATTTCTTCCTGAGCCTTCCGTTCCTCGGGTGGGGAAAGCCGGTGAAGGTATCCCGCAAGCCTTTTCTCATCGAGGCGGAGATAGAAGGGGTGCCTTTTCCCCAACTCCTGGCCTGGAAGATAGCGGGCGTTTTCGAAGCCCTGGAACGGGAGCCCGCCGACATCAAGCACATTAATGCCGGGGACGCCAGGTGGAGGTACCTCATAGGCCCCCGCCTCGAAGGCATCTTCCTGGAGATCCAGCGCATGGTGCCGGAAGAAGGCCGTTTCATCCTGCCGTACTGAACGTGGGGCTACAGACCAGGCTGCGGATCCTTGACGACGTGAAGACATGCGGTCACCAAGCTGTCCCGGCTTCATCACCCACCACCCAGGTTATATAATTGTTGTGCCATAGTGATCGCTTGTATTCATCCCAGAGCGGGAGGAGGCGGAGCCGGTGGACGAGATCATCCGCATAGCAGGACCGATCGAGAACTGCTACCTGGTCAAGGGCGACCATTGCTATCTTGTCGATACGGGCATCTCAAAAGCCCGTAAGAGGATCGATAAAGCGCTGCAGGAGCGGGGAGCGAAGCCGCAGGACCTCACCCATATCCTCATCACCCACTATCATGTCGACCACACCGGCAACCTGGCTGAGCTCAAGCGCCTGAGCGGGGCCAAGATCGTCGCGGGAGCCGGTGATGTCCTTTACATCCAGGGAGACAAGCCCCCGGATCTTGGCAGCGACCTCAACTGTCTGGGCCGCTTCCTGAGAAAGCTGCCCAGATCCATCACCATGAGCTACCAGAAATGCGAGGGGGCGCCGGTGGACATGTCCCTCGTGGGCGGCGAGACCCTTGAGGAGCTCGGACTGGAGGCCATCGCGCTCCCCGGCCACACGCCGGGGGGTATGGGCTTCCTGGACCGCGCCAACCGCCGTGCCTTCGTCGGCGATATGGTCTCCAACTACTTCGGCCACGTCGGCCCGCCCACCATCTGCGCCAGCTACAGCCTGGAGGAAATAGAGGCCTCCATGCGCGTACTGGCGGAGTTGGGGCTGGAATACATGTACCCCGGTCACGGTAAGATCATCGGCCCCGACGCCTCAAGTACGGTGTCGAAGTATGTTAAGAAGAAGTTCGGATAGCCTGACCTGCCCGAGAACCGGGGGTCGGTCCGAAGCGACCTTCGCGAGCAGCATGCCCGACAGGAGGCGTGCGCTCCGGATATGCAACCTGCGAGTGCTGAGCGAGGACCGTTACCCCCGGGCTCGGGCCTGAATAACCTAGGTAACAGGTCCCCGCTTCCCGCGATCAGCAGGGCGTTAGATGGCGGGCTTATCCGGCTTTATGCTGTCCTTGTCCTTCAGCACCAGGCCTCTCTCGATGGCCCACAGCACGGCATTGGTGCGGTCAACCACGCCGATCTTGCGGAAGATGTTGCGGATGTGGACCTTGACCGTATGCTCGCTGATGAAGAGGATGTCGGCTATCTGCCGGTTGTTGTACCCGCGGGTCATCAGCTTGATGACGTCCACCTCGCGCTGGGAGAGCTCCTCGAAACCCTCCTCTTTCTTTTTCTTGCGTCCGGTGGGCTCCGTGATCTCCTCGATGAGTTTGCGCGCCACGGATGTTGAGATGAGCGACTCGCCTTTTGCCGCCGCGCGCACCGCCTTCACCAGTTCGTCCTTGGCCGCATCCTTGATCACGTAGCCTATGGCGCCCGCCTTGATGGCCTGCTTGGCTAACTGTTCGTCATCGAAAACGGTGAGCGTGATAGCCTCGATCTCCTGGTAATCGGTTTTCACGCGCCTGATCAGCTCGATGCCGTTCATGCCCGGCAACTGGATGTCCACGATGATCACGTCCACCGGGAACCTTACTATTTTTTCCAGTGCCTCCTCGGCGCTGCGGGCCACGGTGACGATCTTTATCCCGCCCTGTTTCTCCAGGATGCGGATGAGCCCCTCCAACACCACTTCGTGGTCGTCGACGAGCATGACGTTTATGGAGTCGCCGCTGTCCTTGGCCATCATCCCTCGCCCCCGGTGATCATCGGGATCCTCACGGTTATACGCGTGCCCATCCCCGGCAGAGAGTTTATGGCCAGTTCCCCTCCCAGCAGCTCGGCACGCTCCCGCATGGCCATCAGCCCCAGGTGTTCGCCGCTCTCCTGTTCCGCGGCCAGCATCTCGGGGTCGAAGCCGACGCCGTCGTCCTCGACGATGAGGATAAGATCGCCCTGTGACGCCTCCGACCTGATCTTCACCGACTCCGCGTTGGAGTGCTTGCGCACGTTGGCCAGCTCCTCCTGCAGGATGCGAAAGATCGCAAGCTCCACCGAAGTGGGTATGGATTCCAGGCCACCTAGATCGACGCTCGTGCTGATGGCGTATTCCTCCTCGAACTGCTCCGCATAGCGGGTTATGGTCTCCTTGAGCCCCAGGATGTCCAGGGAGGTCGGCCTGAGGTTGGCCATTATCTCGCGCAGCTCGCGCAGGCAGTCCTTAGCCCGCTGCTGCACTTCCTCGACCTCCTCTACGGCCAGCCGGGGGTCCTCCTTGAGGAAATCGAGGGCGAAGCCGGCGGCGTAGATGATCTTCAACAGCGACTGGGCCACGGAATCGTGGAGCTCGCGAGCGATACGCGCCCTCTCTTCCTCGTGGGCCGTGTTCACGCGCGACATGAGGTGATCCATCACCTTGCGCTTGGTCACCACC
>CAYHAT010000354.1:0-3812 GCA_964354675.1 uncultured Actinomycetota bacterium
GTGGCGCATCGGCGCTCTCGGTGCATCACCGTATTTATGGAACGGGGTACTTGGCTCGGGCCGAAAAACCGCTTATGCGGTGCTTGTGCCGAGTGCAGCCGAGGTGCTTGTGCCGAGTGCAGCC
Source organism: uncultured Actinomycetota bacterium (assembly GCA_964354675.1). GTDB lineage: Bacteria > Actinomycetota > Geothermincolia > Geothermincolales > RBG-13-55-18 > SURF-21. Next base: position 125 of record CAYHAT010000354.1, read on the forward strand.
GAGGTGCAGGCTGTCGAAGGCGGTTGCACAGATGTGGTCTCACCGGACAGGCGCCGGGCTATGGACTCCTTCTCCGCTCGCAAGCGTCCCCGCAACCGCTCCAGGCGGCCAGCGGACTGCTTCTCGAAGGAGCCTTCATTGAGGCGGTCGTCGATGAAGCCCGCGGTGCGCAGGGCTAAAGCCATGATGGTGAGCTGGGGATTGACGCCGAGAGACGTGGGCAGTACGCTCGCGTCGCAGATGTAAAGATTTTCCACCTCCCAGGATTCACCACTGCTCTTGACCACGGAATGGTACGGGTCACCGCCCATGCTGCAGGTACCCATGGGATGGAAAGCGCTGAGGCCGTAGACGCTGGCCCTCTTCAGGTGGGTGCGGGCGAGCTTCCCCAGATCCCGCGGCCCGGAGAGTTCCTTGAAGCCAGCGATGGGGGTATAGACGCGCTTGGCCCCCGCCGCGAACCATATCTCCGCCATGAGCAGAACGGAGCGTTTCAGTCTTTCCAGGTCGCCGCGGCCCAGGTTGTACAGGGTCAGGGGTTGGCGGGCCGAGGGGCCGGCAACCACCTTGCCCGAGGAATCGTGTTCGCTGATCATGGAGCCGAAAGTCCCCAGATAAGGATACTTCCACATGGTCTCGGCATGCCGCCTTCCTCCCCAGGGCAGGGTGATGGCCATGACCGCGGGGGGCAGGGTGACCCCCTCGAGCATGATGCCATCCGGGGCGAACTCGTCCACGTATACGCTCTGGGGTATACCCTTGGGGTTCTGCAGTGATTCATCCAAGAGGGCCATGGCAGCCCCGCAGGGGTGGATGGAGAGGTTCTTGCCCACCCTTCCCGATGACAGGCAGATGCGGTTATGCATGAGGAGAGAAGGGGTCTGGATAGCCCCTCCGGCCAGCACCACCACCGCAGCCTCCACCTCGATGCGGTGGGTCTTTTTCCCCGTAAGCGGATCGATGAAGCGCCCGCGCACGCCCACCGCACGCCCACCGCGCACGATGATGTGTTCCACGCGGCACCGCGTATAGACATCCGCTCCCGCCCGCACCGCATCGGGGATGAAAGAGGCGTTGACGCTCTGCTTGGCGCCCGACGGGCACCCGTACGCGCAGACGCCGTATCCCTCGCAGTCCTTGGCGTTGCGGGGCAGGAAGCCGCAGGAGTACCCGAGCTTCTCCGCGCTGTCCAGGAAGACCAGGTTGTTCTTGCCCGCAACCTCGGGGTCGGCTCTTTTCACGAAGAGGTACTCCTCAACGGCGCCGTAGAGGAGGTTGAGTTCGTCTTCAGTGATGTCCTTCAGGCCACACTCAAGATGCCAGCGCTTGAGCACGTGGCGGGGGATGCGCAGGCAGGTACCGGAGTTGATGGTGGTGGTCCCCCCTACCGTTTTACCCTGGGGAAGGACGAAGGTCGGCATGCCCAGGGTCACGCACTGGCTGGCGTCCCGGTAGAGGCGGATTAAAGCCTGGCCTGCCCGGAAGTCGAAGTCCTCGCGGGTGAAGTGGCCGCCTTCCTCCAGGACGACCACACTGTAACCCTCTTCGGCCAGCTCTTTGGCGATGGGCCCCCCGCCCGCCCCGGAGCCGATGACGACTATATCCGCCTCGCGCTTTATGCCCCCCGGCAACTCTTCCGGCTTGATTATCACCGCAATACCCCCCTCTTTGCCGCCTCCTCGCGCATAGCGCGGATATCGAAGCCCAGCGGTGCCTGTATATCGTCGCGGTTGTAATGGGCCATGTAAATGGGCGTGCCCAGGATGGTGGGTATGGCGCCCAGGGTGGAGATACGGCTGGAGTAAAGCCATTGTATGAACTCGTCGGCCTCATCCGGCGGAAGGGAGTAAACGGATTTGCCGCGGGTCGCGAGGCATAGGGCTTGCAGGAAGAGGATCATGATATAGAAGATCATCCGGAAGGCGGGAGTGCCGGAGAAGAGGAACTCGCGGCTGAACTCCACCACCTGGTCGGGATCGGCCGGCGGCAACCCTTCGATCGGATCTATGAAAACGGGTACCAGCCTGCGCAGCCTCTCCACGAAGTAATCCCTCATCGCATCCTCCCTCATCCGCTTCAGGCTAGATCGCTACGTAGATTGTATACGAAAGAGCCATTGCCTTCCCTCTGACTGAACATTCTACCCCTGTGATGTATGTACGGTCAATGGAGCCATGCATCCACGCCCCGAAACGTCCGCGCGGCTGCAAGGAGCTCATACTGCAGGTCGGTTGTCTGCGGCGCAATACGAAGGCGGGGAGCCCGGGGCTACCTGAGGCCTGTCTCATATGCCCGGTCACCCCGGTAAGGCCATCCCCCGGGAACGGTGTGTTAAAATCGTTCCAATGTACAAAGGAGGAGGTATCCCGACTTGAACGAGGCTCCCATAGGCATGTTCGACTCCGGTATCGGGGGTCTCACGGTGATGAAAGCCGTCATGCGCAGGCTCCCGCACGAGTCAATCTGCTATTTCGGGGATAACGCACGCGGCCCTTACGGACCCCGCGACATCAAGGAGATACGCGATTACGCCCTGGAGATCGCCTCCTTCCTGGAGGCCCTCGGGGTCAAGCTCATCGTCATCGCCTGCAATTCCGCCACCTCGGCCGGGCTGCTGGAGGTGCAGCGCAGGTGCCAGGTCCCCGTGCTGGGGGTGGTCGAGCCCGGGGCCAGGGGGGCGGTGCAGGCCACCCACGATCGCCGCATCGGGGTGATCGGCACCCGGGCTACCATCCACAGCCGCGCTTATCTCAAGGCCATACATGCCCTGGACGCCGGGGCGAAGGTTTATTCGCGCGCCTGCCCCACCCTGGTGGACTACGTGGAGAGGGGGGAGGTCGAGGGACCGCGCATAGAGGCGGAGGTGCGCCGCTATCTCGCCCCTCTTACCAGGCGGGAAGTGGACACCCTGGTGTTGGGATGCACCCACTACCCCCTCATCAATGAGATCATCGGGGATGTGGCCGGGGAGGACGTGAGCTTGATCAGCTCCGACCAGGAGGTGGCAAGGGAGATCGAGGAGAACCTGGTGCGCAGGGGATATCTACGCGGCTCGGGCGCGCCTCCCACCTACCGTTTCATGTGTTCCGGCGACATAGCGCAGGCCATCGGCCTGGGCCGCATGTTCCTGGGGCCAGAGGTGGAGAGAGTGGAGAAGGTGGAACTGCCCCTGCGGGGGACGGGATCATGAATCTCTCGCTGCTGGCGGGAGAGGCGGCGGCGCGGGCCGGCGCCAAAAGGGTGCTGCTCGCGCACATCTGGCCTACTTTCGACCCCGAGGATATCCTTAGGGAGGTAAAGTCCGTTTACAGAGGAGAGGTGGAGCTTGCCCGCGAGGGCATGGTCTTGCACCTGGGAGGTGAGGATGATGGCCAGGCGTGACGGCAGGAAGGCGGACCAGCTGCGCCGCCTCAAGATCGTGCGTGGCTGTAACGTGCATGCCGAGGGCTCGACCTGTATCGAGATGGGAGATACGAAGGTCGTATGCACCGCCAGCCTGGAGTACAAGGTGCCGCAGTTCCTGCGGGGTTCGGGTCGTGGATGGGTGACCGCCGAGTACGGCATGCTGCCGCGCTCCACCCGGGAGAGGATGAACCGGGAGTCGGTCGCCGGCAAGCAGGTCGGGAGGACCCTGGAGATCCAGAGGCTCATCGGCCGCTCGCTGAGGGCCGTCACCGATCTGAAGGCC
>CAYHAT010000355.1:0-3220 GCA_964354675.1 uncultured Actinomycetota bacterium
TCTGGTATAGATTCATATAACATCTCTCCCGTTTCTGCGATCCGCTACGGCCCCTCTACGGAACCAGATCCTGCCGGTATGCTTCCAACCAACTATTCGCGCCCCGGTCCGTTACTATTCTACCATCGAAACAACCCTCGGTCAGCAATATACGCCTATTTCGCCGGGCGGCGATATCGTCAGACCGCACTGGTACTATATTCGAGGTCCGCCATGGACTTCCCTGTCACGATACGCACCGCGGCCACCTTGAACTCCGGAATCTTGGCCACCGGGTCCAGGGCCGGGTTGGTCAGGGCATTGGCGGGGGACTCCCCGAAATGGAAGGGCACGAAGACCACGCCCTCCCCCACCTTGTCCGTCACCTTTGCCTCCAGCCTGATGGCGCCCCGGCGGGACTGCAGGGCGACCTCCTGCCCCTCTTTGATCTCCAGCTTCTCGGCGTCGCCGGGATTGACCCACACCCGGTTGCGCGGCGCCAGCTCGTCCAGGGCTTTCACCCTGCGGGTCATGGTGCCGGTATGGTAATGCGTGAGCAGCCTGCCGGTGGTCAGGATGAGCGGGTACTCTTCGTCGGGCAGCTCGGCGGGCGGCTTGAACTCCACCGGGCTGAAGCGGCCCTTACCCCTGGTAAATCTACCCACATGGAGGATAGGGGTGCCGGGATGGTCCTCGCTCGGGCAGGGCCACCTCAACTCACCTTCCCTCTCCAGCCTCTCGTAGGACACTCCGGCGTAGGACGGCGTAAGGGAGGCGATCTCCTCCATCACCCGCGGCGCCGAGACGTCGCCCATGTCGTATTGAAGCCGGGACGAGATGCGGGCGATTATCCAGGAATCGTCCCGGGCCTCGCCCGGGGGCTCTACCGCCTTGCGTACTCTCTGCACGCGGCGGTCGGTATTGGTGAAGGTCCCTTCCTTCTCCGCGAAGGAGGCGGCCGGCAACACCACGTCCGCGTAGCGGGCGGTCTCGGTGAGGAAGATGTCCTGGACCACCAGGAAGTCCACTCTCCGGAGGGCCTCTTTGAGGTGCTCGGTGTCGGGGTCGGAGATGACCGGGTTCTCGCCCATTATAAACAGGACCTCGATATCCCCCGTGTAGGCGCCCTCCATCATCTCCATGAGCGTCAAGCCCGGGTTGCCGGGAAGGTAACCCACACCCCAGGCCGCCTCGAATTTATCCCTGACCGCGGCATCCGATACGGGCTGGTAGCCGGTGAAGACGTTGGGCAGGCCGCCCACATCGCAGGCCCCCTGCACGTTGTTCTGGCCGCGCAGGGGATTCACTCCCGCCCCTTCTTTGCCCAGGTTGCCCGTGAGCATAGCCAGGTTGGCCAGGGTGAGGACGTTGTCCACCCCGGTGGTATGCTGGGTGATGCCCATGGCATAGACGATAGCGGCGCTGTCCGCCGCCGCGAAGGTGCGGGCGGCGCGGCGGATATCCTCGGCCTCCGCGCCGCAGATGTCGGCGGCCCGCTCCGGCGTATACTCCTCCACCACCTTCTTGAACTCTTCGAAACCCTCGGTGCGCTGGCCGATGAACTCCTCGTCCGCCAGGCCCTCCGAGAGGATGACGTTCATCATGCCGTTGAGCAGGGCCACGTCGGTGCCCGGCTTCTGTTGTATCCACTGCTCGGCGTAATAGCAGAGGCGGATACGGCGCGGCTCGGCCACGATGAGCTTGCAGTCGCCCTTCATCACCGCCTGCTTGATGCGCAGGCCGACGATGGGGTGTCCCTCGGTGGTGTTGGAGCCGATCACCAGGATGCATCCCGCTTTTTCCAGGTCCTCCATGGAGTTGGTCATGGCCCCGCTCCCGAAAGCTGTCGCCAGACCGGCGACGGTGGAGCTGTGTCATAATCGGGCGCAGTGGTCGATGTTGTTGGTGCCGACCACCGCGCGGGCCAGTTTCTGCAGCAGATAGTTCTCCTCGTTGGTGCATCTCGCGGAGGACAGGAAAGCGACCGAGTCCGGGCCCTTTCCGTCCATGGCCTTGTTGATATGCTTGGCTACCGTCTCCAGGGCTTCCTCCCAGGTGGTGGGGACCAGTTCGCCGCCCTTCCTGACCAGCGGCGTCCTCAGGCGGTCCTCGTGATGCACGAAGGGGTAGCCGTAGCGCCCCTTCACGCAGAGGTTGCCCTGTCCCGGGCCCACCATGACCGGCGAGGAGACCTCGACGATCTCACCATCGCGTACGTGCAGGTCGAGTTGGCAGCCGCAACCGCAGTAGGCACAGGTGGTCCTGACCTTTTCGACCTGCCAGGCGCGCCCTTTCCCCTTGGAGGGGATGGAGATGATCGCCCCGGTGGGGCAGGTGGATACGCACTGGCCGCAGAACTCGCAGGGAGATTCCATCATCGGCTTGTCGTAGGGGATCCCGGGTACGGCCTCGAAGCCACGGTTGACGAAGTCGTAGACACCCACACCCTGCACCTCGCGGCAGATGCGGATGCAGCGGCCGCACAGTATGCACTTGTCGTAGTCGCGCTCGATGAGGGGGTTGTCCGCGAGCACCTCGTAGTGGTGCTCCTCGCCCGTAAAGCGCACGTCCTTCACCCCGTACTCGTAGGCGAGGTCCTGTAGCTCGCAGTGTCCCGTGCTCTCGCAGGTCATGCAGTCCTTGGGGTGGTCGGAGAGGATGAGCTCGAGGATGGTCCGTCTTATCCTCAGCAGGTCCTCGGTCGCCGTATGCACCACCATCCCATCCGTGACCGTAGTATAGCAGGCCGGGAGTAGCCCCCTGGCTCCCTCCACCTCCACCAGGCAGATGCGGCAGGCTCCGTAAGGCTCCATACGCTGCTCGTAGCAGAGGCTGGGGATGCGCAAACCGTTCTCCCGCGCCGCCTCCAGGATGGTGCGGTCGGAGGTGGTCACGATATCCTTGCCGTCTATATTCAGATGAACTCTCTCCATCACCAACACCTCATTCCGCGTAGATGGCCTCTTCCGGGCAACGGCTGAGGCATAGTTTGCAGCGAATACATACATCGGCGTCGATGGAGTGGGGCTTTTTCTTCTCCCCCGATATGGCTTCCACCGGGCAGATCTTGGCGCAGGCTCCGCACCCGGTACAGATATCCTCCTGGATGCGCAGGGTGATGAGTGCCGGGCACACCCCGGCGGTGCACTTCTTGTGCAGGATGTGGTCCTCGTACTCGTTGCGGAAATATTTCATGGTCGTGAGCACCGGGTTGGGGGCGGTCCCTCCCAGTGCGCACAGG
>CAYHAT010000355.1:3230-3791 GCA_964354675.1 uncultured Actinomycetota bacterium
CACAGGCTGCCGGCCTTGATGTCGTCGGCCAGGATTTCCAACCGCTCGAGGTCCTCGGGCTCGCCCTCGCCTGCGCATATGCGCGCCAGTATCTCCAGCATGCGCTTGGTGCCGATACGGCAGGGTACGCACTTGCCGCAGCTCTCCTCCTGGGTGAAGGAGAGGAAGTAGCGGGCCAGGTCCACCATGCAGGTGGAGGAGTCGGCCACGATCATGCCGCCGGAGCCCATGATGGCCCCCGTGGCGGTGATGGCGTCGTAGTCCACCAGGGTGTCCAGGAGGCTGGCCGGGAGGCATCCCCCCGAGGGCCCTCCCATCTGCACCGCCTTGAACTTTTTTCCCGCCTGCACGCCGCCCCCGACGTCGAAGATGACCTGGCGCAGGGTGTAGCCCATGGGGACTTCGGCCAGACCACTGCGGCGCACCTTGCCCGCCAGGCAGAACACCTTGGTCCCCTTGCTCTTCTCGGTGCCCACGCTCGCATACCTGTCGCCTCCATTGGCGATGATCCAGGGAATCGCCGCCAGCGTCTCCACGTTGTTGATGTTGGTGGGCTTGCCC
>CAYHAT010000356.1:0-3783 GCA_964354675.1 uncultured Actinomycetota bacterium
AAAGGTAACTTACCATTATCACACTCCTACCCACACTTCTCGGAGAAGAACCTTACTTAAAAACCTAGGCCGGGTCTGGAAAAAGCTTGATCCGTTTTACCATTGCAAATGACAAAGGCTGGGTCGAAGCCTTATGAACCCCTCGTGAAACGCAACTTCGCAAAGGGATCGCTCCCACGCTTGAGCATGACCTCGCCGCGGGGCAACGGCACGATATCGTTGCGAAAGCTCTCCCGGACCTGCCGCACGCGTTCCTCGATATCCTGCCGCATCCCCTCCAACTCCTCCTCCAGGGACTGCATGCGCGCGCGCATGCCCTCCATGCTCATGCGCATTTCCAGGATCATCTTCACCCCGGCCAGGTTCACGCCCATGTCCTGGGTCAGCTCCTGGATGAGCAGGCAACGCTCGACGTCCGCCTCGGAATAGCGCCTGCGGTTGTGCACCCTTGCGGGGTTGATCAGCCCTTTGCGCTCGTAGATGCGCAGGGTCTGAGGGTGCACGTCCGCCAGGCTTGCGGCCACGCTGATGACATATACGGGCTTATCATCGGTATTATTCGCATCCATTCTCCATCACCTACTCCTCCAGAAAGGCGCGGGGGTCCTCCTTCTCCAGCTCCTGCAGTTTCTTAACGAGTTCTTTCTCTTTGGCCGTCATCTTCTTGGGGACGACCACGCGGGCGGTGACGATCATGTCGCCGTGGCCCTTGCCCTTGGGTTTGGGGGCGCCCTTGCCGCGCAGCCGGAACTTGCGGCCATCCGAGGTGCCCGCCGGCACCTTCAGCTTGACCTTCCCGATGACGGTGGGGACCTCTATCGTCGTCCCCATAGCCGCTTCGGGGAAGGTGACTGGGAGGTCGAGAAGGATGTCTGAGTCCTTCCTCTTGAAAAACCTATGTGGCTTGACATGCACGTTCACGTAAAGGTCCCCCGGGGCCCCTCCCAGCGGGCCGGCCTCGCCCTTGCCGGGGAAACGCACCTTGCCGCCGTCGTTGATCCCCGCCGGGATCTTCACCTTGATGCTGCGCGGCATCTCCACCGCGCCCGCGCCCCGGCAGGTCTCGCAGGGGTCCTCTATGACCGTGCCCCTGCCGCCGCAGGCCGGGCAAGGTCGGGAGAAAGCGAACGGCCCCTGGTTCTGGGATACCGATCCCCTGCCCCCGCAGTTGGGGCAGGTCTTGGGCAGAGTGCCCGGCTTGGCCCCGCTCCCACCACAGGTGGGGCAAACGCTCTTGCCGGTAACGGTCAGAGGTATGGTGATGCCGGCCAGAGCCTCGTCGAAGGAGGTGGTCACGCCCGTCTGAAGGTCCCGTCCCTTGCGTGTCTCCCTGCGGCGCCCGGTGCCCTGGCCCATGCCGCCGAAGAGGTTGAAGATGTCCCCGAGGTCTCCCAGGTCTCCCATGTCCCCGGAATAGGTATGGCTACGCGAGCCGGGTCGTGAACCGTAACCTCCGAAATCGAAGGGGCCGAATCCCGGGCCGGGGCCGCCCGCACCTCCGAACATGCCGCCCGTATCGTATTGCTTGCGTTTATCCGCGTTGGAGAGTACCTCGTAGGCCTCGGATACCTCCTTGAACTTCTCTTCCGAGCCCTTGTCGCCCTGGTTGGCGTCGGGATGATACTGCCGGGCAAGCTTACGGTAGGCGTCCTTTATCTCCTTGTCGGACGCTTTCTTGTCCACTCCCAGTATCTTGTAGTAGTCCTTTGCCCCGTTCACCTTTTCCGCCTCGCTTATATTGCTAAGATTCAGGCTCGCTCTGTTCCCCGTAGGGTGGGGTCTGGCGTTGCTTTTTGCCCCGCCGGGGGCGAAATGTCAAGGCCTGACCCCATTTCCTATTACCTAAGACCAGGTCGGGGTAGAATTAAAAACCGCCCCCAATTCCCATTACTTACCACCCACGCCTCGCTGCTTCGTTTCAGTCGCATTTACTCACCGTCGCCTTAGCCGGGCGCAGCAGGTTGCCCTTGTACTTGTAGCCTTTCTGGTGGACCTCCACCACCGTCTCGTCCTCGTGGTCGTCGCTGACCACCGCCATCACCGCCTCGCAGACCTCGGGGTCGAAGCGGTGGCCGTGGGGGTTGATCTCCTCCAGCCCCTCCAGCTTCAGGAGCGCCATGAGCTGTTCGTAGACCATACGTAATCCCTGGGCGAGCGGGTCGTCGCGGTCACCGGAGGACGCCAATGCCATCTCCAGGTTGTCTATGACCGGGAGCAAGGCGGTGATGATGGAACGGTTGGCCTGGTCGATGATGCGCGTCTGTTCGCGGATCATCCTTTTGCGATAGTTCTCCAGCTCCGCCTTCTGCCTCTGGGCGTCGTCCAGGTACTCGCCCGCCTTGGCCTGCGTATCCTTGAGTTTGTCTTCGAGCGTAAGTACGGCCTCCTCCAAGTCTTTCTTGGTCATGCCATGCAGTTCACGGCGACGTTCCTCGAGGGGGTCCTTTTTCTCTTTAGCTTCTTTCTTATCCTCGCTCATCCACTTTCACCTCTTATGTGGCCAGGCACATCTGGGGTCAGCCTTGCATGTGCCTGGAGTGTGCCCTCCATGTCGTTTCCACCGGCGAGCGTTTAGCGCACGCCTGCGTACAAGCCTAGAGTGTGCTTGCAGGATACCCTTTGTATCGTCTCTGCCAGCTGGCAGCCAACGCACACAACTACGATCTTTCCAGACCGTTCGGTGAGGAGATCATTCCGTCTTCTCCCCCTCTACGGTGATGGGGATCTGCTTGGGCTTGGTCTCCGTCGACTTGGGCATCTCTATCCTGAGCACGCCCCCGGTGACGGAGGCGGCCACCTCCTCCTCATCCACCTTGCGCGGCAAAGGGATGTTGCGTTCGAAATAGCCATAGGCCCGCTCGATGCGATGGTAGTTCTCCTCCTTCACTTCGCCCTCGAACTTCCGTTCGCCCTTTATGTGCAGGATGCCGTCCTCGAGGGAGATCTCGATATCTTTGGCCTCGAGGCCTGGCAGCTCCACCTCGACGGTGAGCTTGTCTTCGCTCTCGTACATGTCGAGGGCGGGCGCCCAGGTGGCAGCGGTTTCCACCGTCGCCGGCCTCTCCGCTCCCCTGAAGAAGCTACGCCGGAAGAGGGTGTTGACCTCATCCTGCAGATTCATCAGGTCCCGGAACGGATCCCATCTCACGATAGCCATGCTTCCTCACTCCTTTTATTCCAAGGGTGTGCCGCTTGTGCTGCTTGTGCCGCTTTGCGGTGCTTTGCGGTGCCGCACGGTGCTGTGTGACTCCACCCTGTGATCCTGCCGGTATTACATCTCCTCGTATTCCGCCTCGTCGATCACTTCTCCCTCGGCATCCTCGGTGGCGCCGTAGCTGCCGTCGCCCTCCGGACCCATATGGGCACCTTCTGTCTTGGCCTGGGCGTACATGTGCTCGGCCAGCTTATAGGAAGCCTGCGTGAGGATCTCCGTCTTGCGCCGGATGTCATCGTTGTCCGAGCCCTTGAGGGCCTCCTTGACATCCTCCAACGCCGTCTCTATGGCCTTGTGGTCGTCGGGAGACACCTGGTCGCCCAGCTCCCGCAGGCTCTTCTCGGTGGTATATACCAGGCTGTCGGCATTGTTGCGCACGTCCGCCTCTTCGCGCCTGCGGCGGTCTTCCTCGGCATGGGCCTCTGCGTCCTTCACCATATTCTCTATCTCGTCCTCGTTGAGCCCGCTGGAAGCGGTGATGGTGATCTTCTGCTCGTTGCCCGTGGCCAGGTCTTTGGCCGAGACGTGCAGGATGCCGTCGGCGTCGATGTCGAAGGCCACCTCGATCT
>CAYHAT010000357.1:0-3764 GCA_964354675.1 uncultured Actinomycetota bacterium
CTGGGTCTGGAAAAAGAAGGTGAGGTCGGCGGGCAGGTCCCCCGGGTTGAGCACGCAGATCCACTCTTCGAAGCCCGCTCCGGTGTAGCCCTCGGCGAAATACCAGGTGGTAGAGGAGGATGTGGCTCCAACGACGTCGTGCCCCCCTGTCCACTTCCCCCCGTAGTCGAAATACATGGGGCGTTCGGCCACGAAGGACCGATCGGACATGGCCACCACCGATACCTCCTTATCCGGGCCGACGATACCGTTCACGTTCACGGTGGAACGGGAATTGGGGGCGACATCCAGGGTCTGTACCTGGCTGCTGCCGTCCTTGAAGAGGTAGTGGATCTCCACGCGCGCCGTTACTTCGTAGGGGTTGCCCAGGCAGAGGTACTCCTGGAAGCCGGCCCCGGTATAGCCCTCCGCGAAGAGGTAGCTGGTGCCCAGGACCCAGATCTCGCAGCCGTTGGGATTGAGGGTGGACACGTACAGGCTCGAATCGAAGATGGCCATGCAGTCGGCTGCATAGTTAAGGCCGTCACCGAAACCGCCGGCGCTGGTGCCGGAAAGGCCGGCGCCCGCCACCCGGGTCCAGGCGGCCCCGTCGTAGCTGTAGATCTCGCAGCCGTTGGGATTGCTGTTGGTGCCGGCGTAGAGGCGGGAGTTGTAGACGACCATCGACGAGGCTGAGGAGTTGGAGATGTTGCCGAATCCGGGACCACTGGTGCCGGAAAGGCCGGCGCCCGCCACCCGGGTCCAGGCGGCCCCGTCGTAGCGATAGACCTCGCAGCCGTTAGGGCCCCAAGCATACGTTCCTACGTAAAGGCAGTTGCGAAAGGCGCACATGCTGCGGGCGGTTTTGTTGTTCGTATCCCCGAACCCCGGGCCGTTGATGCCGGAAAGGCTGGCGCCCACCACCTGGGTCCAGTTATTGCCGTCGTAGCGGTAGACATCGCAGCCGGCGGCTTTGTAGGTACCCACGTAGAGCGCGTTGCCGTATGTCTGCATCGAACCCAAGCTGGTGTTTCCGGGGTTCCCGAAACCCCCTCCGGTATAACCGGGAAGCCCGCCGCCTACCTCCATGGTCCAGGTAGTCCCGTCGAAACGATAGACCTCGCTGCCGCTGAGCTGATTGGTGGTTCCCACATAGAGGCAGCCGCCGAAGACGGTCATCGTCGTGGCGCCCGTATTTCCAGGCATTCCGAAACTGGCAGCGGTGATGCCGGGAAGGCCGGCGCCCACCAGCTTGGTCCAGGCGGTCCCGTCGTAACGGTAGACCTCGCATCCGGCGGGGTTATAGGTGCCCGCGTAGAGGCACGAGTTGAACACAACCAGGGGCACCACCGAAGCGTTGCCGGCATTACCCAGGCCGCCCGCCCCCACACGGGTCCAGGCGGTACCGTCATAGCGCCATATCTCGCCGCCGGTAACACCGTAATTGATGGCCCCCATATATAGGTTGCCGTTGTATTCCACTCCTCCTGCGGCTGCCCTGTTCAAGGCGTTGCCGAAACCAGGCCCGGTCGCGGTGCCAGCCGGCCCTTGACCGACCGACTGGCTCCAGCTCTCCGCCCGCGCTTCCCGCATGGCCAGCTGGAAGGGGAGCAGCAGCCCGGCCGCCATTACCAGGATGGATAGAAAGACCACGGGTTTGGATCTCATCGATATACCTCCTTGAACGTGGGGGTTATCGTTACAGGGTTTTTCCGCATGATTGATGTCTTCTGCCCCGTTCCATAACTCCCCATGTGTAATCATGTCCGACCGACATACTGTCTACCCTGTTTCATAAGACTATAAACCCCGAAGGTGGTATCTTCTTGTATTAAGCCCTGTCAATCCACGTCGATATCGGCGCCGCAGCCCCGGCAGCGCTTGGCGCCGCGGAAGAGGTCGTTGCCGCACTCGGGGCAGAGGTAGCGCTTTTCCTCCATCTCCACCCACTTCTCGGTTCCCAGTTCCCTCCAGGCGGGGATGGCGCGCAGCATCACCTTCTTGCCGACGGGCAGAGGAAAGTTATCAATAAGTTCGCAAGGCCAGTCGTCGCACTGGTGGCAGCCCTCGATCCCCTTGCCCGCGGCGCAGTCCCGGATGGGGCACACCTGGCAGTAGAAGAAACGGTCCTCGGAGAGACACCCCCCACAACGGATATCCTCCGGCGAGCTCACGCCGTACACGGCCACCAGTTTTTCCTTGAACCTCTGATTGTCGTCGCGGTAGGCGATGCGCACGGCGCAGACACCGCAGTACAGCCCGCAGGGCGCGAGCAACTCCTTCTCGACCTCCATATCTTGTCCCTCCCTTATAGACGGACCGGAAATCCCCCAGGTCGGATCATGCATGCGGGTCTAATCCGTGGTTTCCGGTGTTTGATCCGTGATGCCCAGCTCCTCCAGCCGCGCGGTCAGGAAGGCGGCCATCTCGGGCTGCTTCTCGATGGCCTCCCGGATCGTCTTCTCCGGGTCCAGCGAGATGTAGAACCCGGCGTCGCTCACGTCGTCGGGATCGAAGGACTCCTTGATCTCCCGCAGCCGGTGATGGTAGCCGCCGATGATAGGGCCGAAGAGCTCGGCCCCGATGGAGCCCAGGGCGAAACCGAGGCCCGGGCCCAGGTTGTAACCCACCGTCGCCATGAACGTCCCGGCCAGGTACTCGGTGGCACTCGCCATCATGGCCGGGTCGCGCGGGTCGTAGAGGTAGAGCTCCTCCTGGTGTCCGAAACAGGTGCTGCCCTCGTAGATGCCCCCCCAGGCGTTGTCCGCCAGGTCGTCGATGAGCTTGCCCTGATCGATGAAGCTCTGCTTCAGTTCCGCCGCTATTCTGGCCTGAAGCACCGGGTGGTCCCAGGCCTCCAGGGCTCCGAAGGAAGTCCCGAAGCTTCCTCCACGCCGGAAGATGAGCGGCGGTAGGGATGCGCGCATGAACCCCCACCAGAAGGCGGAATGCATAGAAGGTATAGCGCCCAGGTCCAGGCAGACGCCCTCGTGCTCGGAGAGGATCATCCTCATCACTTTTTCCTGGTAGTCGAACTCCTCCCGGGACTCGGCGGCGATGATGAACTGGAACATGTGCTGCTGCGAGCGCAGGGCCGCCTTCAAGGCCGGGCGCTCCATGAGCTTTTTCATCAGCCTGGGGACGACACCGGACAGGAGGGCCCCCATGGAGTTCTTGCAGTGCAGGTAGCCGATCTCGGCGTTACCGATCTTGTAGGTCGCGTCGGCGAAGGTCTCGAAGGTGGGAAAGACGCAGATATACATCCTGGAGGTCTCAGGGACTTTCATCTGAGCTTCTAAGAGCAGGCCGTCTACCTCGGGTGCGGACGGACCAGGCCAGGGGAAGAGTTTGATGGCGCATGCGGTGAACACGCCGAGGCCGCCGCAGTTGCCGATGTACCCCCTGGCGATACCCCGCAGGCTGGGCCCCGGGCCGTCGCCGCAGAACCAGCCGGCATCGGACCCGATGGTGCCTATTCTCATCAGCTCGCCGTCGGGGAGGACCCATTCCGTGGCCATGAGGTTGCGGGCGCTGTAGCTGGTGGTCAGACCGGACCAGCCGTAGCCGCACAGTGACGTGGCGCTGGCCAGCGGCGAGGAGCCGGAGCCGGCCCCGATGATGTGGCAGTTCAAGCCGACTTTCATCGCCTCCGCCTGCAGTTGGGCGCCGATGGCATAGGGTTCGACCACGGCGTACATGTTCTTCTCGTCTATGTCCAGGATGCGGTCCATGCGGCGCAGGTCCAACTGGACGACATCCTCGCCACTCACCATGTTCCAGATACC
>CAYHAT010000358.1:0-3750 GCA_964354675.1 uncultured Actinomycetota bacterium
ACCGGCGACGACGTGCCCGACGTCTACGACTGGCTGGCCGACCAGGGGGACGTGAGCATAATCGAGCTGCCCACCCACGTCCTGGGGCCGGCGGGGACCTACGACCGCGACCTCAAGCTGGCGCCCCTGGATATCTTCGAGTACCTATACCGCGAGGGCGATATCATGTACTTCAGCACGTATCACTGGAAGCAAGTGGTAAACGGCTACAGCGGCTACTCGCCTTTCTTCTACCGCCGCACTATCACCGAGATGCAGGGCTTCCCCTCGCAGCGCAGCGTGGACCTGCTGCGCGGGCTGGGGATCACCTACGTGCTGTGGGACTGGAACTGGGTGCCCTCGCAGAGCATGGAGGAGTACAACATCCGCCTCTTCTCCACCCCCGGGCTGAGTCATGTGGGCGACTTCGAGAGCAAGTCGGTATTCCAGGTGGAGCCGGGGCCGGTGGCCGTACCGCAGGACATGGAGGTGACGGCGGTAGCCCCCGCGGCGGTGCCGCCAGGCACTGAGTTCGACCTGGGGCTCCTGTTGAGCAACCCTACCGGGGCCCCCATGGTGTGCGTGGAGGAGGAACCCCAGCCCTTCACCCTCATATTCAGAAGCGGGACGGGAGAGGTGGCGGCCGAGGTGAGAGGCGATTATCGCGCGCCCTTTTTCGTCGACACGGGGGAGACCACATCCATACCCATAAGGGCGGAAGCGGCCCCCCCGGCGGGCGCGTACACGGTGGGACTCCAACTCGAGGGCGGGGTCCTGGGGACGATGGACTTCGAACTGGAGATGGAGGTGCGGGAGATGCCCGACTCCACCGCTCCGGGGGCCCTCCAGGGTGAGGTCATAACGGGGGCGCAAGGCCAGGCGCTCACCGTACCATCCCCCGACGGCCTCTATCCTCTCATGGTGGCCAAGGTGAGGAACACCGGCGACGCGCTGTGGAAGGCCCTGCCCCAGATCGAGGACTACAGCCTGCCCCCGGGAGAGGTGCACCTGGGGTTGAGCTGGATAAAGCAGGACGGTTCCCTATGGGAGGACCAGGCCTGCTCCTTGCCCTGCGACGTCGCTCCCGGACAGGAGGTGAAGGTCCCCATACTGGTACGGCCGCCAGCGGCGCCGGGAGAGTACACGCTGCAGCTGGGACTGTATGCGGAGGGCAGTGGTTGGTTCGGGAACATACTCTACCTGCGGGTGATAGTCGAGGGATGGCCTGCAGATGGGCAGGGGCAATAGGTGGGCGAACGGAGCGAGAAAGAAGCGACCCGAAGGGTAAGTGCCCATTGAAGCGGAAGAGAGTGATCACCAGGGGAAGGTAATGGTCGAGGACGGCGGGAACGCAGATAGACGGAATGCCAGCAACGGGACGCCGGCGGATGATGTCACAGGAATCCGTGACGAAGCGACCGGTCCCGAGGGTAAAGTGCCGCCCCGGGAGGAGGGCGCTCTTCCCGCGGGCGACAGCGGACACCTGGAGCCGCCGGAGAGCGAGGGGAACGAGCTCGCACCGCCGGCGGGCGGCGAAGGCGGGGCAAGCGATGCGCCCGGAGAGACGGAGAAGAAACGGGAGGCCGCCCCCGACAAGGCCGGCCTGCTCCTGCAGAGGTCCGGTAAGGGAATAAGACCGGACAGGGAACGCTGGGTGTGGTTTCTGGCCCTCCTGGCCGTGTTCACACTGGCCTTGCTGTGGCGTTGGCATTTCGCTGCACAGGCCAAGATATACACCTACGACAGCTACTACTACATGGTCCTGGCCAGGAACCTCCGCCACGGCTTAGAGTACAGCGTGGCCGGGCATCCCCATTACAAGTTCATGCCCCTGTATCCCATCAGCATAGCCGCACTCGACCTCTTCTTCCCGCTGGAGTTCGCCGGCAAGTTCTCCAACGTCCTCTTCTCGGCGGCCTGTGTCTTCCCCATCTACGCCATCGGTGCCATGGTCTTCGGGCGCCGGGCCGGGCTCGCGGCTGCCGGCCTCTTCGCCTTCGAGCCCATCACCACGGCCTGGTCGTCTATCCCCATGTCCGACGGCCTGCTGGTCTTCCTCATCTGCATGGGGGCTTTCTTCTTCCTGAAATGGATGAAGGAGGGGGAGGGGGGCTTTCGCTGGCTTTACATGGCGGCTGGGGCAGGGGGCCTGGCCTTGCTCACGCGTTGGGAGGGGGCTTTGCTGCTGATACTGCAGGGGTTCTTCCTCCTCTACTTCTGGTGGAAGAAGAGGTTGCGCCTGCACAACCTGCTCATCTTCTGCGCCATCGCCCTGGTGCCCTACGCCGCTTTCGCCGTGCGCAACCTCATCGTCTTCGGAAACCCCTTCAAGAGCGCCTACCTGGAGGAGCTGCGCAACCACCCGGCGGAGTTCGAGAAGGTCCAGCTCTGGGAACGACTGGGCCGCTATCTCATGTACTCCGACGTCCCTCCCCTGGGCATAAGCTCGCGCTACTACCACTACGGCTATCTCATCTTCGGCTACACGGGCCTGGCCATGGCCCTGGCCTTCAGGCGCTACCGGCGTTACGGTCTGTTCATCTTCGGCTGGCTGTTGTTCCTGGGCCCGCTCCATTTCTTCTGGTACTTCGCCTCGGTGCGTTTCATCATCCCCGCCGTGCCGCCGCTGTGCCTGGGCGCGGGGGCGCTCATCGGCCTGTCCTGGGTGAAGACGGGATGGAGGAGAGAGGAGGTGGCGCTTGCGGTGTTCCTGCTGATCATCATGGTGAGCCTGGTATCCGTACTGGCCCTTACCGCAAGGCCCGTGACCAACGACATCTACTACAACGGCATAATCTCCCTCGAAGACGAGGTGGGCGGGCTCGCGGCCAGGGACGCGGTCACCTGGTTGAAGGACAACGCGGGGGACGCCGGGGTGACCACCAGCCTGGGCCCCCTGGTCTCCTTCTACCTGGGCCGCGACGCTTACTTCCTGGGGGAATGGCAGGGGTTCGAGCCAGCCGACATCGACATAGACAACCTGGTCGAGGAGGCGCGGCAGCTGGGCGTGCGCTACGTGGTGCTATGGTCCTGGGAGCCGGAAGAGCAGGCGCCGCTCGACTACATCCGCCTGGATCCCGAGCTGCGCAGTCAACTGCAACTGGTGGGGAGATGGGAGTCGCCGCCCACCACGCAGTGGAACCGCACCGTCTATGCCTGGATCTTCGAGATCCCGCCCGAATAAGCATGTCCACAGGGTGCCGAGCGCGTACGGCGGTTTACGCATGGAACACTTCATTTTGGGGGAGTGCGATGCAGGAACGTGAAGACCTCGTACCCGGCTTTGTACCGGAAAGCCTGGTCGAGGAGGGATTGAGATTCCATTTTTCCATGGCGCACCAACGACCCGATAGCCTGGCGTGGAAAAGGGACGCGGTGATACGGGTCATCGCAACGCTCGCGGAGCACGCCTATGCGGTACTCGGCGGCGACGTTCTCGAACTGTCTGAAGGACAGCTTGCATACAGCGGTGATTATTGGGACCTCCTGGATGAAGATGTGGTCCTCTGGGAAGAATACGTGGAATATGCGAAGGAGCGATCCATCGACTTCGTAGAGGATATCGCACGCGTAAAAGGAGAGTCGTTTCTCTACGCGATATTCTTCATAAACGAGCATGATTACAAAGAGCAGATGAGGAATTTCGGGAATATCAGATACAGGTAAGACCCCACCGTAGAGACTCAACCCGTACAACCGCGCAGACGATTATCAGGTATGGTTCTTCTCCGAGAAGTGTGGGTAGGAGTGTGAGAATGGTAGCTACCTTTG
>CAYHAT010000359.1:0-3749 GCA_964354675.1 uncultured Actinomycetota bacterium
CCCGCCCAGCTATCACTTCGCTGCCGAGATCGTTTACCGCAAGACCGGTGATATTGCGTGGCTCAAGAGGATCTGGTCTTCCATGTGCCGCAGCCTCGACTACCTGCTCCGGACGCGGGACATAAGGGGCGACGGCCTGGTCGTCATCCTCCATCCCTGGGAGTCCGGGACGGACATGTCGCCCCAGTTCTTTCGGGCCATGGGCATCCGCGAGCACAGCCCCTTCGCTTCCCTGCGCGCGCTTATCTTCCCCACCCTGCTGTACGCTTTCAATCGCGGCGGAGGATGGCGGGTGAGGGGATTGGCCGCGGCCGACCGGTTCGTCTGCGAGGACCTGACCATCAACTGCCTGGCCATCCGCGCCTGCCGCGGCATGTCTTTCCTGGCGGGAGAACTGGAAAAACGGCACGAGGAGGGCAGCTACCAGAGGCAGGCCGAGAAGATGATGGATGCTCTGGATGGGCTCCTCTGGGATGAGAGCTCGGGGTGTTATTTCCCGCGCATCGGCTACCGCCGGCCCCGTATGGCACGGCACCGCACGGCGGCCTCGCTCCTTCCTCTCTTCACCGGATTGTGCCGGCGGGACCGGGCGGAGAGGTTGATCCGGGAACACCTCCTGGACCCGAAAGGGTTCTGGACCGAGCACCCGGTGCCCTTCAACCCCGCCCCAGAGCTTGCTGGGGCGGGGCAGTGGGTCGACCGCCTTCTGTGGGCCGGACACTGCGTATGGGTCAACTTCAGCTGGATGCTCGCCATAGGTCTCGGCGAGTACGGTTACACAAGGGAAGCGCGGGAGTTGACCAGGAGGGTGGCGCGCATGGTCCTCAAGGAGGGCTTCTACGAGTATTACGATTCCCGCAGCGGTAAGGGGAAGAGGATCCCCGACTTCTGCTGGCCTGCCCTGACCCTGGACATGATAGCCCGCTTCTGGCCTCAGGTGGTGGAGGGGGAGGGATGATGCGGGAGCAGTGATCGCAGGAGCGGCCCCGGGGCTCAATGTTTGACGATACGGTCCGGAAAGGCGTCGCTTAGCATCCCCGTGCGCATGTAATCCAGATAGCGCTGTCTCCTGCGCGCCGCCGCCGCGTAGAAGGGGATGAGGATAACCGCCACTATCAACGTCAACCAGGACCGGAAACCCACTGCGACTCCCAGGTTCATGATCGTCCTCGCGATTATCCTCTGGTAACCGCGGCGGGCGAGTGCCGCGCGGTGCGTGGCGGGACCGCGACGGTGGCGCTGGGTCGCGCTCAGATTATAGAGGAGCCCGACGGCCCAGATCATCAGCCCGAGGGGCAAGGAGACGTAAATGGGAATGGGGATGCGCCATCCGGCCGCGAGGCCGGTTATGACGCTGCCCCACAGCAGGAAGAAATGTAACACTATGACCCAGTTCGCTTGCGGCATAAGCAATATATACCCACATGGGAGTAGGTGAAAACAACTCCCTTCCTTTGAGTTTTCAAGCCTGCGGGTCGCGAAGGAGGTCTCTGGGATTATGTTGCAGAAGATAAGCGTGTATTATAGGGATAAAGCAGAGTAAGACCGGCGGGTGGCATGTCGCCGGGAGGGCTGTATGAAGGCAGGGCGTATCCGGTATTCAGCTATATAAGTATCAATCCCGCAAGAGAAAGGAGGATGGTTGGGTGAGTAGGCTTGCAGAGATCAAGCAGCGACTGCAGCATCTCTCGGAATTGGGCGTCAAGATGAAGCAGCAGCTCGAGAAGCTGAAGGGCCCGGAAGGGGTAGCACTGCGCGAGAAAGCCAAGGAAGCCGGAAAGCGCATGGGGATCGGCGCCGGCATCTCCCTCTTCGGGGTGACTATCATCGCCGTGGCTTCTGTGTACATCATCGCCGTCATCATCCTGCTGGTGAACATCGCGCTCGACAGTCTGTGGCTTTCGGCCCTGATCGTGGTGACGGGCTCCCTGCTCTTCGGGGCTGCGGTGGCTATAATCGGCGCCAGTATCGCGCGCAAGGCTGCGAAAGATATGCCTAAGCTCGGCGGTGATGTCGTGCAGCAGCTCAAGGAAGCCAGCGAGGAGATGAAGGAGACCGTAGAGGAGTTGCAGGTCATCGCCAAGCAGGAAGCTGAGGAACGCCAGAAGCAGATGCAGGAGATGATGGAACAGGTCAAGAAGGTCGCCCCTTATATCATCGGGGCCTATGTCGGATACCGGGTCATCAAGAAGGTGGTCCGGTCACGCAAGACCAAGAAGAGGATAATACTGGAGGAGTGGGAAGAGGATTAGCGCCCAAGGGGAGTGTACGCGAAAGGGGCCGGGAAAACCGGCCCCTTTCATTTTCGGCACAACCCTCCGTGGAAGCAACGTCCGAAGGCAACACTCTGGGGTCAGGCCTCAAAACTTTAACTTTCCAGCACAGATAAATCACGCGCAAAACCATTGAAGATGCAAGTCCTGAGACATGACCCAAGCACGCATCTCATCGTGCCCTCTTCAGCTGCCCATACTTCATGGGGAGGAAGTATAAAGTTTAGGTTTAGCTTTATATAATTGGCGGCTTTACCCCCTTTTCGCGCGGATATAGGTTAAACTCTTGCCTTAAACCTAACATAGGGTGTATGCGTGCCAGGCCTGGACTTTCGGAAATCTCCAGGCGCTGCTACCGTCGCGTCGCGGACGGCGCTATCGCTTACGCGATGAGGCTATCGAGAGCGGAAGCAACATCCGAAGGTGCTGTCACCGCAAAGAGCTATGCTGGACTTGGAGGTGTTTGAGCATGGCGTATTCCCATAGTCAACTGGAGACCTACGAGAACTGCCCTTTCAAGTACCGGCTACAATACAAGGAGCGCATCAGGTCCGGCCGCAAGAGTATCGAGGCGTTCATGGGCACTACGGTGCACGCCACCCTGGAAAAGCTATACCGCGACCTCAGGATGTCGCGTTGCCCCGACGTCGAGGAGCTTTCAGACTACTACCTGGACCGTTGGGATTCCACCTATGGAGATGGCATCTTCGTAGTCCGCAGAGAATACACACCGGAAGACTATCGGGCGACAGGCCTGCGCTGCGTGAGGGATTATCATCACCGCTACCATCCCTTCGAGGGAGGCTCCGCGGTATGGCTGGAGAGGAAGGTTACCATACCGGTGCGGGATCCCGAGGGAAGGCAGGTCGAGTTCTCCGGGGTGCTGGACCGCCTGGACAGCCTGGAGGATGGACGGTTCGAGATCCATGACTACAAGACCTCCAACACCCTGCCCACCGAGCAGGACCTGGAGCGGGACCGCCAGCTCAGCCTGTACCAGCTGGCGGTGGAGGAGGCCTTCCCGGACGCGCGCGAGGTAGACCTGGTCTGGCATTACCTGGTCTTCGACCGCGAGCTCCGCCTGCGTCGGGAGTGGAGTGACCTGGAGCGGATCGCGGCCGAGGCGGCAGTAGAGGTGCGGGCGATAGAGGCCGCCGCGGACTTTCCTCCCCGCGAGAGCATGCTTTGCGACTGGTGCGAGCTTCAGGAGCATTGCCCCAAGAGAAAGCATCTGGTCATGGTGGCCGGGCTGCACGAGCGCGAGTTGGGTACCGAGCGTGGGATACAACTGGTGGACCAGTATGCCGAGTGGTCCGAGCGCAAGAAGGAAGCCGAAGAGCATATGGTTGAGCTGAGGGGGGAGATCCTGGATTTCGCTTCATTCCAGGGGGTGGACAACCTCCAGGGTAGCTCGCGTGTCCTCAAGGTATCGCGCGGCAGGATCCTCAAGCTTCCCCCGGCGGGAAGGGCCGAGCG
>CAYHAT010000360.1:0-3705 GCA_964354675.1 uncultured Actinomycetota bacterium
CATGCACATGGCTCGCTCTTACTCTGTCATCGCGAGGAGCGCAGCGACGTGGCGATCTCATGCACATGGCTCGCTTGAGCAAACGGTCGGGTCAAAACCCCACCCCCACCCGAGTATTCCCACACCCGCTATCGTACCTGCGCATGAAGGTGGGCGCGGCTTACCACGTCCTTCCGATGGTCCTCGGCCACTCCCCTATACCAAAACCCCCTCTTATGCAAAGGCAACAAAGGACCGGTCGGAGGAGGAGCCAGCGATCAGAACAACTCCAGCTCCATGAAAGGGGTCACGTCGCCCTTGAGCACCAGCTTACCGCTCATCACCGCTCCCATGGGGTCGAGCTCCTGGTTGAAAAGGTCGACGAAATGCTGCTCCTCACCCAGCACCGTGGCCGTGGGCTCGTCCACCTCGCCCATCTGCAGGGATAGTTTCCCCTGGTCGGCCACGATGACCATGTCGTCCCCGTCCGTGACCTTCAACTGTATGGTCTGGCCCATGCATTCCTGTAACTTCTCCTGCCTGCCCTGGTCTTTGTTGGCCGTATCCAACAAACCGCTGAGGATCTCTTCCAGTTCGGACACTTCACATACCTCCTTCTTACTCGTCTCAGATACTTATAATCCCATCTTTGCCACCCGGCAGTGCGTGGACAATGCCAGGCGGACGTGGGCCGCAATAATGTCAGGCACCTTCCCCCTACCCACCTTTCCCGGCGCGCAAGGCGGCCACCATCAGTCGCTCTCCATGAGCCTGCCGGAAGGGCTCCATCAAGCGATCCCGAGGAACTCCCTCGCTGTGTTGTATATGCCGTTGTCGTCCAGCCCGTAACGCTCGTAGAGGTCGTCGGGCTGCCCGATGACCGAGTAGATGTCCGGGAGCCCCAGGCGCTTGAACTTTACACCCAGCCCCGCGTCAGCGAGGGTCTCCGCCACCGCGCCTCCCAGCCCGCCGATGATATTGTGCTCCTCCACAGTGATGATCTTCCCCGTCTCCTCGGCTGCCTTGATGATCACCTCGGTGTCCAGCGGCTTGACGGTGTGCAGGTCGACGATCCTGGTGCTCACGCCGTCCTGCTTCTCCAGTTTGCGCGCCGCCCGGATGGAAGCCATGACGCAGATGCCGTTGGCGATGATGGTGAGATCCGTGCCCTCCCGTATGGTGATGGCCTTGCCGATCTCGAAGTCGAACTCCGACTTGTGCACGATGGGCTCCGCTCCGCGCCCCAGCCTCATGTAGATGGGCCCCTCGTAGTCCAGGGACGCGATGGTCGCCTTGGCGCATTCGTTGGCATCGGCGGGCACGATGACGGTCATGTTGGCCATGCTGCGGATCACCGCCACGTCCTCCGTGGCATGGTGGGTGGTGCCGCCGTTGCCCATGGAGAGGCCGGAGTGGCTGGAGATGATGCGCACGTTGAGGTTGGGGTAGGCGATGTCCGTGCGCATCTGCTCCGCGCACCTCAAGCTGGCGAACACGGCGAAGGTTGAGGCGAAGGGGATCTTGCCGGAGATGGCCAGCCCCGCCGCCGCCGCCATCATGTTCTGCTCCGCGATGCCGAAGTTGAAAAACCTCTCCGGGCATACCTTCCAGAAATCGATGGTCTTGTTGCTGCGCATGAGGTCGGCGGTGAGCACCACGATCCTCTCGTCGGTGCCGCTCAGTTCCGCCAGCACCTTGCCGTACATCTCGCGCGTGGCGAACTTGTCCACGTCCAGCACGTTGAAGGTGAATCCCTGTGGCACCTCAATCGCCTCCCCCGGGACGCGCGCACTCTATCTCCTCGTAGACCTTCTCCGCCAGCTCGTCGTCCAGGCCGCCGTAATGCCATTCCGCGGTGTTCTCCATGAAGGATACGCCCTTGCCCTTGGAGGTCCTGGCGATGATACAGGT
Organism: uncultured Actinomycetota bacterium; assembly: GCA_964354675.1. GTDB lineage: Bacteria > Actinomycetota > Geothermincolia > Geothermincolales > RBG-13-55-18 > SURF-21. Next base: position 1,891 of record CAYHAT010000360.1, read on the forward strand.
GGGCTGCTCAGCATCGGCGGGCGGCAGGGAGTCGAAGGCCTCGAGCAGCTGCGAGAAATCGTGGCCGTCTATGTCCAGCACGTTCCAGCCGAACGCGCGCCACTTGTCCGCGAAGGGCTCGAGGGCCATGACCTCCTCGGTGGGGCCATCGAGGGAGTAGCCGTTGCGGTCCACGATGGCGGTGAGGTTGCCCAGCTTGTGGTGGTGGGCCGACATGGCCGCCTCCCATACCAGGCCCTCGTCGCATTCCCCGTCGCCCAGGAGACAGAAGACGCGCCAGTCGGCCTTGTCCAGTTTGCCGGCGATGGCCACTCCCACGGAGATGGAGAGGCCGTGCCCCAGGGAGCCGGTGGACATCTCGACGCCGGGTATCTTGTTCTTGTCCGGGTGCATCCCGAAAGGGCTGTCCAGGCAGTTGAAGGTGTCCATCATCGACTCGGGGTAGTAACCCACGTCGGCGAGGACGGGGCAGAGGCCAAGGGCGCCGTGACCCTTGGAGAGGATGAGCCGGTCCCTCTCCGGCCAGTCGGGGTTCGCGGGGTCGTACTTCATGACGTGGTAGTAGAGGGCGATCACTATCTCCACCATGGAGAGGGCACCACCGAGGTGGCCGCCGCCCGCGATGCAGTTGAGTTTGACGATCTTCTTACGGATGTCCACCGCCTTGTACTGCAGCTTGATGAGGTCGTCCATACAGCTCACCCCTGACTCTTGATGAGGATTTTGATGGATTGCGAGGCCTTCTGCTCCTCGAACGCCTGCACCACCTCGTCGAGGGGGAATATTTTGGAGACCAGCGGCTTGAGCTTCAGCTTGGGAAGCAGGGCGAGGGTGCGGGGGAAAAGGTAGGGGGACATGAACACCCCACGCACGGTCAACTCCCTGGCGTAGAGGTCGAAGGGCTTCATAGGCAGCACGAAGTTCATGGGGTAGACCGCGAAATAGACCAGGGTGCCGCACTTGCCCACCAGGTCGAAGGCGGACTTGGCGGCCTGCTCAGCGCCCGATGCCTCGATGACCGTGTCGAAGCCGCGGTTCCCCGTGAATTTCATGCCCACCGCCCAGAGGTCCTCGGCGGCCGGGTCCACGGCAAGGTCCGCACCCATCTCCATGGCGAGGTCGCGCTTGGATCCCACCGGGTCGGCCACCATCACCCTGGAAGCCCCGCCGAGCAGGGCGAACTGCGTGAGGATCTGCCCTATGCCCCCCAGGCCGGTGATTGCGACCGTGGAGCCCTCCCTGATATCCGAGAGGTCTATGCCGCGCAGGCAGACGGAGACCGGCTCCGTGAGGCACCCCTCCTCGAAGCTTATGCCGTCGGGCAGCTTGAAGACCTGCTGCTCGTGCCAGACCACGTACTCAGCCATGGTGCCAGGCGGGAAGAACACGGCGAGCTTCAGGCAGTAATGCTCCTGCCCGTTGCGACAATAGTCGCAGACGCCGCAATAGCGCACCGGGTTGCCGGTGACGCGGTCGCCCACCTTCAACCCCTTGGTGTTCGCGTCCTTGCCCAATTCGACCACGGTGCCCGACATCTCGTGCCCCATGATGCGGGGCGGGTAGGAGACGGGCAGGGTCCCGTCCACGATATGCGGGTCGGAGCCGCAGATGGAGGTGTACTCCACCTTGATCTTGACGTCCTCCGGGCCTGCCACCGGCTCCGGCACGTCGTCCACTTCCAGCACTTTCTTCTTTTTCCACACCGCCGCTTTCATGCGCGCCCACCTCCTTGAAGAGAAGCATTTAAAGAGACCGGAAAACCGCATCAGGGCATGTTCCTGGCAGGAAGTGAGGGTATGGTGCGAAGTCTTTCTA
>CAYHAT010000361.1:0-3677 GCA_964354675.1 uncultured Actinomycetota bacterium
TCTCCGAACAGGCGCAGGATATGCCGGCGGCGCCCAGGTCCTGCAACCCCACCAGGAGTTCCTTCTCCAGGAGCTCCAGGCAGGCCTCGATGAGCAGCTTCTCGGTGAAGGGATCACCCACCTGCACGCTGGGCCGCTTCTCCTGGCTCGTCTCGTCGAACTCCTGGGAAGCCAGGATGGATGCTCCGCCGATGCCGTCCCGGCCGGTGCGGTTGCCCATGAGCACCACCGCGTTGCCCGTGCCGGTGGCCTGCCCGCGGATGAGGTTCTCCTTGGGCATGATGCCGATGCACATCACGTTGACCAGGATGTTGCCCTCGTAACAATCGTCGAAATAGATGTCCCCTCCTACGGTCGGGATCCCCAGGCAGTTGCCGTATCCTGCTATGCCCGCGATGACGCCGCCGAAGAGATAGCGCATACGGGAGCTGTCGAGGGTGCCGAAGCGCAGGGGGTCGAGGCAGGCGATGGGGCGGGCGCCCATGGTAAAGATATCGCGCACGATGCCCCCGATGCCCGTGGCCGCACCCTGATAGGGCTCCACCGCGCTGGGGTGGTTGTGGGATTCCATCTTGAAAGCGACCGCCAACCCGCCGCCGATGTCGATGATGCCCGCGTTCTCTCCCGGCCCCTGTAATACGTAGGAAGCCCGGGTGGGGAGCTGTGAGAGCACCATCTTCGAGCTCTTGTACGAGCAGTGCTCGCTCCACATCAGCGAGTACATCCCCAGCTCGACCTTGCTCGGCTCCCTTCCCAGGAGCAGGATGATGTCCCGGTATTCGTCTTCGGTCAGACCCAGTTCTTCGTAAAGTTCCGCCATACCCCCACCCTACCCTCTTCCTCGGTAGTGTGCCATGACGGACTCCCATAACAACAGGCCATCCGTGCTGCCCAGGGTATCCTCCGAGGCACGCTCCGGGTGCGGCATGAGGCCGAAGACGTTGAAGCCCTCGTTGCAGATGCCGGCGATGTTGTCCAGGGAACCGTTGGGGTTGGAGGTGCCGGTGGGCTCGCCGTCCTCGTCGCAGTAGCGCAGTACGATCCGCCCCTCTCCCACCAGCCTGTCGTGGGTGGCCTTGTCTGCCGTGTAATTGCCCTCGCCATGGGCGATGGGGATGCGCAGCACCTGGCCCGGCCGCGCGGCGTTGGTCCAGGGCGAGTCCGCGTTCTCCACCCGCACGTTCACGAAACGGCAGATGAAGGAGAGGCTGGTGTTGCGCAGCATGGCGCCCGGGAGCAGCCCCGCCTCCAACAGGATCTGGAAGCCGTTGCAGATGCCGATGACCAATCCCCCTTCCCTCGCGAAGGCCGCCACCGCCTCCATCACCGGGCTGAAGCGGGCGATGGCGCCGCAGCGCAGGTAGTCGCCGTAGGAGAACCCGCCGGGGAGGACCAGGCAGTCGTAGGAGGACACGTCGGTCTGCTGGTGCCATACGTAATCCACGTCCTCCCTCAGCACCTTGTCGATGACGTAGTAACAGTCCATCTCGCAGTTGGAACCGGGGAAAACAACCACACCGAATCTCATCTGGCTCCTCTCCTCATAAGTACGCAACTTTTTGGGGTCAGGCCTCAAAAGTTGCGTCTATATAACATTCCGTCATCCTCTTTTTCCATCCTGCAAATCCTGAATGCAACTTTTGAGGCCTGACCCCAAAAAGTTTCGTCAGTCCTCGACGTCGATGCGGTAATCCTCGATGATCGGGTTGGCCAGCAGTCTCTCGCACATCTCCTCTACGCGCTCCCCTGCCTTATCCGCATCGATGCCCTCCAGGCGCAGGGTGATGTACTTCCCGATCTGCACGCCTGTTACCTCCCCGAAGCCCAGCGACTTCAGCGCTCCCAGGGCGGCCTGGCCGGCGGGGTCGAGCACGCCTTTCTTGGGGGATACGTAGATAGATACTTTCAAGCCGAAATCCTCCTCCTTTACCCGCCTCAGCACCTCGGCGTAGGTCTCCTCCACCCGGCCCAGGTCCTGCCGGAAACGGTCCTTGTCCATGATCTCGCCCGTCTCGATGTCCCATAGGCGGCATACATCGGGGCTGAACTCGTCCCCCAGGTAGATGCGGCCCTCGCGCAGCCCGAACTCCAGCTTGAAGTCGGCCAGCACGAGGCCGCGGGACTCGAAGTAGGGGACCAGGATGTCGTTCACCTTCAGGGCGATGGCGGTCATCTCATCGAGTTGTTCGTCGCTGGCCAGCCCCAGTTCGTGGATATGCTCCCGCGAGAGCATGGGGTCGCCCAACTCGTCGCTCTTGTAATAGAACTCCACCAGGGGGGATTTCATCTGCGTCCGCTCCGCGTATCCCAGCCGCTTGGCCAGGCTCCCGGCGGCGTAATTGCGCACGATGAGCTCCACCTTGAACATCTCCAGCCACCAGGTCACTATCTCGGTCTCGGAGAGGAGCTTTATATGATGGGTGTGGATGCCCTTCTTCTCCAGGATGCGGAAGATGATGTCCGACATCTGCGCGTTGGTCGTGCCCTTGCCGGCGATGGTGCCCCGCTTCTTGCCGTCGAAGGCGGTGGCGTCGTCCTTGAACTCGTGGATGACCTGCCCCGGCTCGCCGGTGGCGAAGACCATCTTCGCTTTCCCTTCGTAGATGAGCTCCTTCTTCTCCATCCTCTCCTCTCCCGTCTTTTTTATAACTCCAGCCTATCCAGGCGCGCGAACATCTCTCCCATGTTCCTGAGGTGGTGCTGCAGATCGAAACAGGCATCCACCTCGGCCTGGCTCAGGTGGGCAGCCACCTCGGCGTCGGCGGCCAGGAGGGAGCGAAAATCCTCCCCCGTCCTCCATGACTGCATGGCGTTGCGCTGCACCATGGCGTAAGCGTCTTCCCGCGCCAGCCCCTTGTCCACCAGGACCAGCAGCACGCCCTCCGAGAAGACCAGGCCGTGCGTGAGCTCCAGGTTGCGCCGCATGTTCTCCGGGTACACCTGCAGGTCCCGCACCACTCCCTGGAACTTCACCAGCATGTAATGGAGGAGGGTGGTAGAATCGGGGATGATCACCCGCTCCACCGAGGAGTGGGAGATATCCCTCTCGTGCCACAGGGCGACGTCTTCCAGGGCCGCCACGGCGTTGGCCCGCAGCACCCTCGCCAGGCCGCAGATGCGCTCGCACAGGATGGGGTTACGCTTGTGGGGCATAGCGCTCGAGCCCTTCTGGCCGCGCCGGAAAGGCTCCTCCGCCTCCTGGACCTCGGAGCGCTGCAGCCCCCTTATCTCCAGGGCGAACTTCTCCAGGCTCGCGCCGGTGATGGCTATGGCTGCCATGTACTCGGCGTGGCGGTCGCGCTGCAGCACCTGTGTGGATACCTCCGCCGGTTCGAGGCCCAGCTTGCCGCAGACGTAGGCCTCGACCCAGGGATCCAGGTTCGCATAGGTGCCGACGGCGCCGGAGAGCTTACCGTAACTTATGACCTCGCGCGCACGCTTCAGCCGCTCCAGGTCGCGCGCCGTCTCGAAGGCCCACAGGGCCAGCTTCTGCCCGAAGACCATGGGCTCGGCATGCACGCCGTGGGTGCGACCCACCATGGCCAGGTCCCTGTACTCCAGGGCTTTCTCCTTGAGCAGCGCTGCCAGGGAGCGCGTCTCCGCGATGATCAGGTCCATGGCGTCGCGCATCTGCAGCGCCAAGCCGGTGTCCAGAACGTCGGAAGAGGTCATGCCGT
>CAYHAT010000362.1:0-3674 GCA_964354675.1 uncultured Actinomycetota bacterium
CCTTTTTGCATTTGATTATATCCCTAGGAACGTCGGTCATATACCACGCGCACGCGGGGCGGTTGGACTCTGTGGGTATGCGTCGTGATCACGCACTAGACCGCTTTTTATGCCTGTTCTAACCTCGGCATGCAACGTGATTCCTCGCAAGAGGTCTGAGTCTCAGGACGCGGACCTCGGCGAGGGGGCAGTAGGGTATCAACGATGAGAGTTATAGCTACGTCGTAGAGCTGAGCCCCTTAGGTGATGATGAGACTTGCCACGACGCCGACAAGCCCCCCGCTGATGAGACCGGCGAAGAGTGAAGGCTGAGATAACCCCTGCAGAAAGCAACAAAGAAGGCTCATGCAAAAAGCGTGGGGCCGAATTGCATCAGCGGCACGAGGTAATGAGCCACTTTGTCGTACCGAGCGGCCAGCTATTACGCAGTCTAAACGTATCAAGCGATCAGGAGTGTAGGTACCAGCCTGCTCTTCGGCACGGTATCTGCCTGCTTCAACGCATTCTGCTTGCTCAACACACTCACGGTGATCTCACGCGCTCAACAACAACACAGACGCGAGAGAAGCAACGCATAAGATATATCTTCTTTCTGCGCACTTTAAAGACACATACCGTTATGATTCGCATAATCGTTGTCGATGATCCAAATAGCGCGCAGGATATCCAGAACCAATTGCAGCGGATGAGCTACGACGTCATCGCCCTGACGTCGACCGCCGACGAGGTGATCACGCGCGCAGATGAATTACGACCCGACATCATCCTCATGGATGTCAAGCTAAAGGGAGCGATAGATGGGATCGAAGTTGCACAACAAATCAAGAGTCTCCACGACATTCCGATCATCCTCACGACCGCCAACGCTGACGAGGCGACGGTGCGGCGGGTGATTGCGGCTGACATCGACGGTTTTCTTGTCAAACCGCTAGATGAGCTTGAGCTGAGAGGCGCGATTGGAATGGCGATTCATAAGCATAGGATGGAGATAAATGCGCGCGAGAGCGATCGACGTATGCGTGAGCTCACGGAGTCGCTGTCTGAGGTGATATTTGAAACGGATATGGCGGGAAATATCACGTTTATCAACCGCGCTGGGCTGAAGGAGTTCGGCTACACAAAAGAACAAGTCGAAGGGGGAATGACATTATATGACTTCATTTCCCCTGACAAACAAGAAGAAATACGCGAATCTATTGCTCAAGCGGGATTTGGTGAACCTTCGGAGTGGATAGAGGTTCCGGGGTTGCGGCGCGATGGTAGTACATTCGCGGCCTCTGCATGTGCTTCAGTGATCGTTCGAGACAGTGTTCCGGTAGGGATACGCGGGATCGCCTTGAACGTTACTCAGCAGAAGCGTGCCGAGCAAAAACTGAGAGAGGGCGAAAAACGCATCCGTGAGATCACCGACGCCCTCCCTGTAGTCTTCTATCAAACAGACGCAACTGGTCGCGTCACCTTCGTGAATGCGGCGGCCTTTGACCTGTTCGGCTACACGAAAGAAAAGCTCGAAGCGAGGATGTCTTTGTTTCAACTAATCGTACCCGGCGAAAGGGAGCACGCACGATTGGCAAGTTAAACTTATTAGAGCAGGCCGCCATAGCGTAAGTCCAATGGACGCTCGTGAGATTCACAGCAACAAGCGTTACATCATCCTTGCCCTCCTCGCGTTAGTCATCGTTTCACTCGCGTTTCCGGCTCTCGACGCCTTGAGCGCCCTCGGCTTTGCGGGCGACAAGACCTACCTTCTTATCTTGCAGGATAATTCTGAGATCCAAAACACCGGTGGCCTCCTGGGTTGCCTGGGGCTCGTGACCGTCCACGATGGAAGCATCAAGGAGCTCAACGTGTACTATACGCTCGCATACCTCAACCAGACCGTCAAACTCGAAGGACCTGAGAGCGTCAGCGCGTTCTTTGGCCAGCACTACGCCGGGGTAGCGCACTCGAACGTACAGTATGACTTCGCGTCGTTTGCTCCCATTATGCAGTCGAACTTTTGCAACCTGACGGGAGCTAAGGTCGATGGCACCATAGGGATCGACTTTACCGCCATCGAAGAGCTGCTAAAGGTGACAGGTCCGATGCACGTATCTGGCGAGATCATCACGAGCTGGACCGTGGTCAATCGCATAAACTACTACTCGGCGAGCCCGTCGGTCGAGAAAGCGCCGCTCACTCATCTCCTATCGGAACTTGGACTCAAGATAGGTCAAACGATGCGCGACGCAAGCCTCCCACAGAAATTGACTTACGCATCTGTGTTGCGGCAGCTGGCGAGCCAAAAACATGTGCAGCTCTACCTGAAGGGGGACGCGCTCACGCGCGACTTCGCGGGCGCGTGGATACGCCCTCGGGGAGATTTCATCTATGCTGTCGACACGAACTTGGGTGCGGGCAAAGCCGACTTCGGCATCAATCGAACGATCGACGATGACGTGATGCTTCTCGCTGACGGTTCGTCCATCTCAAATTTGACACTCACGTATACGAACAACAATTGGTGGGATTATAACGTCTTTACCACCGTCCTTGTGCCTCCGGGCGCGACGCTTCTCGACGTCACGTATACCGCGCAGAGCTTTGCGAGACCTCTCGCGCAAAATGGCACTGACTTCACTGCGTTCTCCGCGCACTTTGGGGTAGTCCGCGGCGCGACAGGCACGGTCACCTTTACGTACGCGTTGCCTAAACAGAGCCACTCGAGCGGCATCGGATCGCGTTATGACCTCTACATAAACAAACAAGCGGGGATCAGTGAATATCACCTGAATATGCAGGTAACGCCGCCAGTGGGCACTGAGATCATCGCGGCCCAAAATCTCGGATCAAGCGGTCCGCACGCGGAAGATACACACGTGCAGATGGTGTACGCCAAGAAAGGACCACAACTAGCATGACCATAAGCCGCGCGGTCGCGACCGTTCTCATCGCTTGCTTCATAGTTGCGGTCCTGTTCGTCGGTCTCGGAGCTCTCTCGTCCCATCCTGCTGGTGATGAGATCGTGTTCAACGAGCCCCAGTCCCCCGTTCGCGTGCGCATACACGAGAACGCCACCACGAGCTCCATCGGCGTGCGGCTCAATAATTTAGCCGATGCTTCTGACCCGACAACCAGTCGTGCGTGGGCCACCTTCAACGTCGAAAGCGGTCTCGCAAACGTGACGCTGGCCGCCCCGCGAGGCGCGATGACACTCGTCGCCAACGTCACTGTGACCAGTGTGCAGCACAACCCTGTCAAATGTAGCTACGCTGACTTCGCCCTCGTTACGAGGGACAAGAACGCGTATTATCCTGGCTACGCCGTGTGTAACGCCAGCTGCAGTAGAGACCTGCTAGTAAATCGCACGCTGAGCCGAGATTCTGCGAACGACGTATACCTCCTTTTCTCTCTGCCAGCGACCGCACAGACTTCAGAGCTCGTTTACACCGGGTCAGACCCCCCGATCGTCATATCCACTACGTAAAGCAGACGGGAATGGCGCATGGTAGAGAACATCAACATACGGGGCCCAGTAAACGTGCCGGCTGGAATACCTCCCACCCGACTATGTGATCAACTGTCAAGAACTCACCTGTTTCGCCATATCGAGAGCTTCTCGAACCACTTCTTAGCTACTAACCACGATCTTCTCCTCGAATACAGCGCATCAAAACCGCGTGATCCTATGCGCA
>CAYHAT010000363.1:0-1991 GCA_964354675.1 uncultured Actinomycetota bacterium
CGAGCCACGGCATGAAGGCCGTCGCGAACATGAGAGCGCCGAGCAGGGCCAACGGTATCGCCAGGAGGGGAGACCCCCACCTCCTGCTCACAAGGGACGATGGCATATACTCGGGAACGACGACAGGTTCCGGCTGGCTCTCCGGCTCCCGTTCCAGGACCGGTGCCGGCCTCACCTGCTCCTCCTCGATGATCTTGCCATCCTGGAGATGCACGATGCGCGTGGCGTTGCCGGTCAGCTCGGTGCTGTGGGTGACGACGACTATGGTGAGGCCGCCCTCGTTGAGTTCGCCGAAGATGCCCGCTATATCTTCCGCGCTCCTGTTGTCCAGGTTGCCCGTCGGCTCGTCGGCCAGGAGTATCGCGGGATCGTTGATGAGCGCCCTCGCCAGCGCCACCCTCTGCATCTCCCCACCGGAGAGCTCGTTGGGCAGGTGGTCGGCGCGGTCCGCCAGCCCTACGAGGTCCAGCAGCTTCTTGGCCCTGGACTCGAGATCGTCGTCACGCTTGGCGCAGAACCGCCCCGGCACCATCACGTTCTCGGTCGCGGTGAGGGTCGGTATGAGAAAGAAGTGCTGGAACACGAAGCCTATGGTCGTGGAGCGGATGGTCGCGAGCGCTCTCTCCGACAGGCCCCAGGTCTCCATGCCGTGGACGGTCACCCGTCCGCTCGTCGGGGTATCAACGCACCCTATGAGGTTGAGCAGCGTGGTCTTTCCGGAGCCGGACCGTCCCACGACGGCGAGGTAATCGCCCTGCGATATGCACAGGTCGACGCCGTCTATCGCCCGTACTTCCTCCACGCCGCGCTGGTAATGCTTGACCGCTTCCTCGACCACGACGATATCACTCATTGTGCACCGCCTCGATGGGAGATACCCGGGATGCGCGGTAGCCGGGATAGACCCCCGCCAGCATCCCCACCACGAAGACGACGCCGATGGTGAGGGCCACTCCCAGCAGGTCGGGGCGCAGGAGCCTCCCCGCGGGAGCGTAAGCCAATAACCCCCTGACCCATCCGTCGATCGCGTACGACAACGCGAACCCGGCCGCCACCCCGATGACCACGCCGGCGCCGCACATCAGCATGGTCTCTATGGTGATCAACCTGAAGATGTGCGTCTTCTGGGCGCCCACGCAGCGCAGGTAGCCGAACTCCTGGTTGCGTTCGAAGGTCGCCATGAGGATGGTGTTGAAGATGAAGAGTCCGACCACGAGCATCACTATCATCATGATGACGAGCAACATCGACTTGGTGCCCCCCATGGTGTCCGCTATCAGCTCCGTGATGTCCGTAGCAGGCACGACGTACGCACCCCGGCGCTCGAGTTGGGTCTGAACGTCCCGCAGGTACGACGTGTCCTTGAGCTGTACTCCGATAACGGTCAGCTGCGAGGGCCGCATGAATATCTCCTGCGCGGTCGCGAGCGGCAGGAAGTAGAAGCCGTCGTCCTCGCTGCCGTTCTTTCTGAGGGTGCCGCTGACCTTGAACTCCCGGTCCAGGCTCGCGATGAAAATGGTATCACCCGGCCTCTTGTTGTAATCCTTCGCCAGGTCATATCCGAGGATCACGGAGTCGGGGCCCTCGAACCAGGAGCCCTCGAGCGTCCACTTCGGCTTGAGGTCCTTGATCTCGTCGGTGATGCCGTAGAAGAGGTCGGCCCTGCCTTCGTCTATCACCGTCGAGATGAGCATGCCCCCGGCCGTATTGACCTCCGGCATGGCCTGGGCGTAGGTGAGCAGCAGTTGGTCCAGGTAGGTGGGGATCTCACCCCCGTGCAGGACGAGCGACGCCGCCTGCATGGGGCAGCCCTCCATGGATATGTAGAGGTGCACGCTGGAAGACATCATCTCTTCGTTGAGGGCTTCGTCGTAACCGCCGTTGAAAGCCAGAATAGTCAACAGCGTCATCGCGGCCACGGCGATCCCCAGCACGGTTAGAATGGTGCGGATACGGTGCCGTTTCAGGTTCTTCCATGCGAGCGTGGTAAG
>CAYHAT010000363.1:2091-3652 GCA_964354675.1 uncultured Actinomycetota bacterium
TTAGAATGGTGCGGATACGGTGCCGTTTCAGGTTCTTCCATGCGAGCGTGGTAAGGTTCATCTTATCGGCAGTCTACCTCTCCGTTTTGTGACCCGAAATATAATATTGCAACCCCGAACGTGTACGCAGAGACTTTTATTCCCTCACCACCACCCTGACAAACAATATTCTTCTCCGAGAAGCGTGGGTAGCCGTGGAACCATTGGGGTCAGGCCTCAAAACTTGCACTGCGGACAATGCAGAGTTTTGAGGCCTGACCCTTGGGCAACACCGCAGAGAGCCCGACGATCGATGGCCCTTCTTATCAGTCCTCGTGCTGCTTCGACACCGACTCCCGCGTGCTTGCATTGTGCGGCTGCTGGGGGCTGAAGGATAAGAGCGTCGAAATGAGGAATTGATAGATGTCAATGCGTACGCTTGCGTTAACCATGAATAGTTGTTTTAGAAGTGTTTGTTGGGGGAAACATGAACTGTAAGACCTGGTAAAAAAGTCTTTAGACGACAAGTTGAAGCAGGGGCGCTACATGTAAGGACTGCTGAAATGAACCAAGCTGAACCAAGCTTTGCAGAAACCCCGCAAAGGGGTTTGTCTCAAGTTGTGTTAGAAATGGATTACTAGGGGAGGTCGGGGAGATGAAGGGTCGGAATAGTCGGGTCGTACTGGTTTTGGTCTGTATATCGCTGGTTGCCTTGCTGATCGCGGCCAGCCCGTCTACCGCCCAGGTGATAACGGGCAACGGGGGCAAAGGAGGCACGGCAGCCCAGATAGATGACGGTATGGGCAGGTGGCCTGAAGGAAAGAAAACGATGACCCAGGAGGACAGGGAGGCCGCCGCGGACAGGGCGGAAGAGGCTGGCCTCGAGCTGGGGACGGCAGAGGCCGTAGTAAACGCGACCGGACCCGGCGATCCCCGCGGGCCCGATTACTTCGGTGCTACTCCCAACTACGCCCTCAGCCCGCTGCCCGAGCTGCTCCCGGCGCCGATCCCGAATCCTCCCAACACAAATATCTTCTATTTCGCGGAGGGAACGACCCGGCCCGGCTTCGACCCCTATATCTGCATCCAGAATCCCGGCGGCACCGACGCCGACGTGACCCTCACCTACATGAAGGGCGATGCCACCACCACCACCCAGCAGCTCGTCGTGCCCATGAACTCCCGCACGACCGTCCTGCCCCGGGCGATCCTGGGCACCGGCGAGGACGTCGCGCACGATTTCTCGACCAAGGTCGAGTGCACCAACGGGCAGCAGATCGTGGCCGAACGCCCCATGTACTTCAACTACAAGGGCGCCTGGGCCGGTGGACATGACGTGGTGGGGGCCACCTCCCCGGCTCCCATCTTCTATTTCGCCGAGGGCACGACGCGCCCCGACTTCGACCCCTACATCTGCATCCAGAACCCCAACGATGCCACTGCCGACGTGACCATCACCTACATGAAGGGCGACGGCACCAACATCACCGATAACCTGACCCTGGCCGCCAGCTCCCGTTTCACCGTCACGCCCCGCACCAAGCTGGGCACCGGCGAGGACGCCGCCCACGACTTCAGCGCC
>CAYHAT010000364.1:0-3643 GCA_964354675.1 uncultured Actinomycetota bacterium
CTATCATCATATTATACTTTAGAGTATAATACTCTTGAGTATATAACCAGGAGGAGCAGCATATGGCCTTCATAGACCGCGAGGAGGAACTCGCTTTCCTCGAGGACAAATGGCGGGGCCGTGACCCCCAACTCGTCGTCCTCTGGGGCAAAAGGCGCGTGGGCAAGACGGAGCTGGTAAAACGGTTCATCGCAAAACGCCCCAACATCTACTTCCTCGCCGAGAGCACCAACGAGAAGGAACAGCTCGCCCGTTTCTCCCGCGCTGTGGCAGACATCTTCACCGAGCCCCTGCTCACGACCAGGGGCTTCTCCTCCTGGGAGGAGGGCCTGCACTACATCGGGGAGAAGAAGCAGCGCCTGGTCCTGGCCATCGACGAGTTTCCCTATCTCGTCCTCTCCAACCGGGGGATCTCCAGCGTCTTCCAGAGGGCCTGGGACGAGCACCTCTCGCGCTCGCCCGTCTACCTCCTGTTGCTGGGCTCGAGCGTGGGGATGATGGAGACGGAGGTGCTCGGCCATAAGGCGCCGCTCTACGGAAGGCGCACCGGGCAGTGGAAGGTCCGGCCCCTCCCCTTTTCGCAGGCCTCCCGCTTCCGGGATCGGCGCTCCTTCGAGGACAAGGTCATGCATTATGCCCTGGCGGGAGGCATCCCCGCCTACTGGCTGCGCTTCTCCCCCGAGCGGGATTTCGCGGGCAACCTGCACTACGGCCTGCTTAAAAAGGGCGAGGTCCTCTACGACGAGGCCGAGTTCCTGCTGCGCGAGGAACTGCGCGAGCCGCGCTACTATTTTGCCCTGCTCCAGGCCATCGCGCAGGGGAAGAGGAAGCTCTCGGAGATAGTCAATGCCACCGGTATCCCCCATGCCACCGCAAACAAGTATCTGCTGGTCCTATCCGACCTGGATATCGTGGAGAGGGAGATACCGGTCACCGAGGAGAAGCCCGCCAAGAGCAAGAGGGGCCTGTACCGCATCAAGGACGAGTTCTTCGCCTTCTGGTTCCGCTTCGTCTTCCCGATGAAGGGGGACCTGGAGATGGGCCGGCTGCAGCGGGTGATGGGCGAGATACAAAAAGGGCTGCCGCAACACCTCTCCCAGGTCTACGAGCGCATCGCCGCCGACATCCTGCGGGAGCATACGGAACGCTTCTTCCCCTTCGACGCCCTGGGCAGATGGTGGGACCGGGACGATGAGATCGACCTGGTGGCTTTCAACCGCGAGCGTGGCAAGGCTCTGTTCGCCGAGGTGAAGTGGAGCGAGAAACTGGTGGGGACTGATATATACGAGGGGTTGAAGGCGAAAGCAGCCAGGGTTCCCGCCGGTGCGGCCGAGGGCGGCAAGAGCCGGGGGGGCGGGGAAGGTTGGCCCGAGAGGCACTTCGTGCTCTTTTCGAAGAAGGGCTTTACCCCCGCCATGCTGAAGCTGGCACACGCGGAGGGCGTAACCCTCTTCAAGGCCGACAAGCTCTTCTAGGCAGTTCCTGCCATTGGACCCCTCCCGTGGTCACCTCTGGAGGGATTCTGCGTATCAGCATTCTCCCTATACCAACTATGTTATGTATGTTATATATATCATATATATTATGCTGAGGCTTTTATACTTTGTCCTACTATGATATCATTATTCATACTTCTATTAGGGAGGTATGAATATGCATTATACAGTAGGTAGCAAAGGCCAGGTGGTCATCACCAAGGAGATCCGCGACAGGCTGGGGGTAAAGGCCGGATGGATAGCGGTGCAGCGACTCGCGGGCGATCACGTGGAGCTGTACCTCTTCCCCCCGGAGCATAGGGATTCGCTCAAGGGGCTGCTGAAACCCAACCTGAAAAAGCAAGTGGCTTCCGGGGACGAGTGGGATTCCGCCCGGGAGGCCGCCTGGGGTAAGGCAGCCAAGGATAAAGCCGCCAGGAAGAAGGTGCCGTGAACGCGTTCCTGGACACCAGCATCGTCGTCCGTTATCTCACCGGCGATCCACCTGCGTTGGCCGACATGGCCGCAAGGATAATAGACGGAGAGCAGGAGCTCACCCTGACCGACATGGTCATCGTCGAGACGGCATATGTCCTCTCCAGCGTGTACAAGGTACCACGAAAGGCGGTGGTCGATTCCCTCCTCGCCTTGATCCAGAAGAGAAACATCACCCTCTTTGCCCTGGAGAAACAGCTGGCCATGGAGGCGTTGCTGCTGTGCAGGCCTTCGGGGGGCATATCCTTCGCCGACGCCTTTATCTGGGCGGCGGCGAGATCGGCCGGCGCCGAGGTCATCTATTCGCTCGACGAGAGGTTCCCCGAAGAAGGCATAGAGGTGCGCGATAAACCCTGACGCGGAGGCTTAGTGGCTTACGCTCTGTGATGTAAGGTCTAGCACCCCTCCTGTGGTCACCATATTATGGCATTCCCTTCAACTATCGCCTTGAATGTTGATTGCCGATACCCCCTACGATTTCATCGGGAGCTCCCACGTCCGCGACGCGTCCGGCGACGTCATCGCAAGGGCCGACGACGGCGAGGTAGATTCCTGCATCGTGGCCCCGGTGGACGTCCGGGTCTCGGTCTCGCGTCCGGAGATAGAGAAGGTCGACATGCCTCCCAGCTACATGAGCGATGATTACTATTTCGTGCGGCCGCCCCTCCTGTGCCGGCTTTTCCAGGTCTGGTTCCTGTGGGGCCTGGCGGCGGAGTACGAGACTCGCCGCGTGCATCACATCTTTTAATGCTCGCTACGTTGCGCCACGTTCGTCCACGCCAGTGGCGGTCAAAGGTTAAAAATTCCTTTTTCTGATAGAATCGAGGGTGATTCCGCAGAGATCTCACTTCTTCGCGGCACATATGGGGAAGGAAAGGGGTTTGACATGGGTAAGCGAATCTCGTTCATGATCCTGTTGGTGGTTCTCCTTGCGTGTATGCCGCTATCGCTGCCTCCGAGGACAGCCTGGGCGGCCGCGGGAGACATCCTCCTCGCGTCCTGCGACTGGCAGGGTATACAGGGAAACGGTGTCTCCAGGCTCCCCGCGCTCAGTCCGGACGGTAACTACGTGGCCTTCCAATCAGATTCCTCCAATCTTTATTCCACGGCAACGACCAACAAGCAGATCTTCCTCAAGAATCTCCAGAACGGGACGATAAAGCTCTGCTCCGAAAGCTGGTATGGCCAAGGGAATTTCGACAGCGGCTCTCCCAAAGTAAGCAGGGACGGCAGGTATGTGTTCTTTCCTTCCAATGCCACAAACCTTATAGAAGGCGGTACTACGGGATTGCAGGTCTTCCGGAGGGATACAGGTTCGATGGTAGTGGACCTCTGCTCCTGCGATGCGTCTGGGAACCAGGGGAACGCGGGGTCCGCCGGGCTGAGCACGAGCGAGGACGGCCGCTACGTCGCCTTCCTGTCCACGGCCACCAACCTGGTGCAGGGAGGGACATCCCATGCACAGGTCTTCCGCAAGGACATGGACACCGGCGCGATAACGCTCTGCTCCGGCGATGCGGCCGGTAGCCAGGGCAACGGCGACAGCTCGTTCTGCTGCATCAGCCCCGACGGGAGATACGTCACCTTCCAGGCGGCCTCCACCAACCTGGTGCCGGGGGGGACATCCCATGCACAGGTCTTCCGCAAGGACATGGACACCGGCGCGATAACGC
>CAYHAT010000365.1:0-3640 GCA_964354675.1 uncultured Actinomycetota bacterium
AGGGTCTCAACCTGCTCGAACTGGCGACCTCTCCCTTGAGAGGCGCCGATGGGAACATAGAGTTCTTCGCCTGGTGGACCACTGAAGCGGTCGCGGAAAAAGCCGATTTCGCTGTGATAATGGAGGAGGCGGTGAAGGAAGCATGGGGATCGAGATAAGAACAGTCGGCATCATGCCACACGCCTATAAGGAATCCTCCCTGGAAGTAGCCCGCCAGCTGTTGCGGTGGTTGGAGGACAAGGGTATCAACGTGCGGGTTCTGCAGGAGGACGCACGGGCGATGGGGTGCCCCGAGAGGGGCGATGAACGTTCAGGGTTCGTGCGCGGTCTGGACCTGATCGTATCGCTGGGTGGCGACGGCACCATGCTCAGGGCGGCCGCGGCCGCCTACGAGGCGCAGGCTCCGGTAGTGGGTATAAACATGGGAAAAAAGGGTTTCTTGACCGCCATGGAGGCCGACGGCTTGTACGTGGGCTTGGAGGGTATCCTCGCGGGACATTACCTGTTGCAGGAGCGCATGATGCTAGAGTGTTCCCTGGGGGAGGAGGGCTCGCCGGAGTTGCATTATGCCTTGAACGAGGTCGCGGTGGGCAAGAGAGAGCTGCGGAGGATGAACAGGCTGGAGGTGGATATAAACGGACGCTACTTCCATTTCTATGCAGGGGACGGCGTGATCTTCTCGACACCCACGGGTTCGACCGCGTATTCACTATCAGCGGGAGGACCCATCGTCGACCCGCTGCTGGACTGTATAATCCTCACACCTATATGCAGCCATTCCCTCATGGACCGCTCGGTGATCATCTCCCCCGACAGCACAATAGAGGTCATGGTGCAGAGGGAGCAGGTGCTTCCCTCCTTGTCCCTGGACGGCAGGGAGGAGATAGAGCTGCCGCGCGGAGGCAAGGTGCTCATACGCAGGGCTGAACGGCGTCTGAAGATGATCAAGCTGGAAAGCTATTCCTTTTATAACCTGTTGCGGGATAAGTTCGATTTTCCGGGCAGCGAAAAGTAGCTGACGGCTGCGTTTAGCGGTGAGGTCGGACATGCTGAGAGAACTGCACGTGCGGAACCTGGCGCTCATCGAGGAGGCTGGCCTCGAGTTCGGCCCCGGCCTGAACGTCCTTTCGGGGGAGACGGGTGCCGGCAAGACGGTGCTCGTTGAAGCCCTCGGGCTTCTCCTTGGCGGGAGGGGCGACAGCGGCCTGGTGCGGGCGGGCGCGGACAGGTTGGAGCTGGAGGCTGCCTTCGATATCACGGGGAGTGGAGGCTTGAGGGCATTGGCCGAAGAGGAAGGCCTGGACCTGGAGGACAACGTTATCATCCTGCGCCGGGTCATGAGTGGTGACGGCAAGGGCAGGTGTTATGTGAACGGCAGGATGTGCACCGTCGCAACGCTGTCGCGACTGGGCGAATACCTGGTGGACATCCACGGCCAACACGAGCACCAGCGCCTGCTGCGCCCGGCCAGCCATCTCGAATATCTGGATGCTTACGGACCGCCCGCACACGGCGAGCTGTTGCGGTCCTACCGCGGGCTCTATATGGAGTGGCGGGAGGGGTGTGACAGGCTGGTAAAGTCCTCCATGGACGAAGCGGAAAGGCTGCGAGAGATCGACCTGCTGCATTTCCAGGTAAGAGAGATAGAAGCGGTGCAACCGGCGGAGGGGGAGATGGAGGAGCTGTTGAAGGAGCGCAAGCGCATGCAGAACCGCGAGGAGCTGTTCACGGCGGTGCGCGACGCACATGTCTCTATCGCAGGTGAGGGCGAGGGGGAGGGGACCCTGGACCGCCTGGGTGCCGCGGAGGCCGCGTTGGAAAAGGCCTCATCCCTGGATGATGACCTGGCCCCATGGTCGGAAAGGCTACGTGAAGCACAAGGTCAGCTAGCCGACTTAGCCCATGAACTGCGCCTATATGCGGAATCGCTCGATTTCGAACCCGGCCGCCTGGAGGAGGTGGAACTCCGACTGCGTGCCCTGTCCGAGCTGGCCCGCAAGTACGGACGGGATACCGCTCTCATACTGGAGCACCTGGAGCGGTCCCGTCTGCGCCTGGTGGAGCTTGAGGACCTTGACGTGAGGAGGGAGGGCCTTCAGGTAAAGGTCGACAAAGTGGAGGCCGTGCTACGGGAGGCCGCCGCAGCGCTCACCGCATCGCGCAAGGACCTCGCGAGCAGACTGACCCGCGAGACGAACCGCGAACTCAAGGAGCTCAACATGGCGGGTATGCGTTTCCAGGTGGAGTTGGGGGAGGCCGGAGACTTCGGAGAGTGGGGGGATGATGACGTAGAGTTCAAGGTATCGCCGGGCAAGGGGTTGGCCTACCGGCCCGTAGCGCGTATCGCTTCCGGGGGCGAGCTGTCACGCATCATGCTGGCGCTGAAGCTCTCCCTGGCGCGGGCCGACGCGGTGCCCACCCTGGTGTTCGACGAGGTGGACGCGGGGATCGGGGGGGCGACCGCCGACGTCCTGGCGGAGAAGTTGTCACGCATATCCAGTTACCATCAGGTGTTCGCCATTACCCACCTGCCGCAGATAGCGGCCCGTTCCGATCAGCACCTGGCGGTGGCCAAGAGGGAAACGACCGGGGGCATCGTCACCGAGGTGGCATTCCTGGACGGCGTACAGCGGATAGAAGAGTTGGTGCGCATGCTCGGCGGTGACGAGACCACAGCACGCAAGCACGCCGAGTCCATGCTCAAGAAGCGGGTCACCACGCGTTCCTGAACCGGGCGTTTCACATCGCGAGTAGGCCGAGCCGGCAAGGAAGCGCCACCGACTCTATATCGCCTGCCATACATAGTTCTTATCAAGAGGCGGTGCCGGCAAAGATATCCCCACGCGATGCAGGCAAGGGAAGCTGTTACCTCCAAAGGATACCGGATCCCTCTTCGCATACGATGCGGAGATTCGAGTATCAAGTCATATGCGGGCATGGCCCCGAAGAAAGCAGTGCAACTGAGCCGTACGTTTTCTGTTATAATAAATGATAAATATTATCAATAAGGGGTTCTGGATGGACTTGGAGAAGAGGCTGCGGTCGCGGGGGTACCGGGTGACCCCCCAGAGAGAGGCCATCTTCGGGGTGCTTGAGGATAACGAGGGAAGACCCTTGAGCCCCGAGGACATCCATGCCACGGCCGGCGCAAAGCATCCGGGACTCGGGCTGACCACCACTTACCGCACCATGGATCTTTTCTGCGATCTGGGGATCGCGTTTCCAGTCCACCTCAGGGGCGGGCACAGGTTTTACGAGCTAAACTCCGGTAAACACCATCATCACATGGAATGCCTTTCCTGCGGCAACGTTGAACTGCTGGAGGCATGCATGATAGACGACATGGTGGAGTTGGTGCGGGACGGAAGCGATTTCCTCATCACCTCGCATTGCATGAGCCTGTTCGGATACTGTCCGGATTGCCTGGAGAGAGGCAAGGGCAAGGGATAATAGTTGTTGCCACGCGGTATTGCAAGGGAGTCATGAGCGAAATTATGAAAAAGATTATCAATAATACTCGAAAGCATAAAAGGGCCGTCGCCGCCTTACTGCTGACGGCATCCCTAGCGTTTATCCTGACCCCCGGATGTGGAGCGAGGGGGCAAAGACCTGGCAGGTTGCAAGTGGCCGTAGACATCGT
>CAYHAT010000366.1:0-1911 GCA_964354675.1 uncultured Actinomycetota bacterium
AAGGCTGGTCGTCGTCGCAAGCTCCTCCGAGCACCTTGCTCGCCGGGCTCGTTTGTTCTATGTAGTATGGCTATGCCTGTGACAAGACCTTCACTTCGGTTACCGGGGAAGACACACTTTTCGATAGCTTCTTTCGTTTTGGCCTGGCGCGCGTGCGTCCGACGTATGGGCGGAAGAACCGAACCGAAGATCGAAGACACGACCCCATTAGCCCAGCTTTTCACGGGCCAGGTCTATGTCCAGGGGAAGAAGCCCACCCTCCTCCAGGATCAACGTCAGGGCGCCTTGCGGGCAGTACTCCACGCACAGCTCGCACCCCTTGCACTTCTCGGGATAATAGACGCGCACCCCGTCCACTATCTCTATGGCGCCGAAGTTGCAGTACTTCACACAGGTGCCGCAGAGCTCGCATTTTACCGCATCGTGCTCCACCGTGTAGCCGGAGGGCACGTACATGGTGACATCTTGTCCACCCTTTATCTGCTGGGCCAGGGCTGTCGCACGCATGGAGACGCAGCACTTGGGGCAGCAGTTGCACAGCACCCCCATGCTCCCGCCGGTGGCCACCTTGAAAAAGGCCTGGTTGATATGGCCGCTCTTGCGGTGCTCGTCGATGATGGCCAGGGCCTCCTCCTTGGTGATGCGACGCACGTTGAGCCTCTCACAGTGCTCCATCCAGAAATCCACCAGCGGCCGGCCCACCGCGATGCAGGAAGCCAGGGGCTGGCAGGGATCCTTGAGCTCCTTCTTGCAGGGGCAGTCCATCACCGCAAGATGGGTGGGCTCCCGCAGGATTATCTTGTTGGCGTACTTGAAGGGGACGATGCGCTTGGTGGTGTCCGGGCCCAGCATCACCGTCTCCTCCAGGTTCAGGATCTTGGTGACATCTCCCCTGGAGAGCACCTTGGCGTGGTAGCGGTCGAAGATAAACTTGGTTATGTACTTGGTGGCTTCCACGCGGGAGAAGAGCACCACTATCGCCTTGGTGGCATAGAGGGCTCCCCTGACGTAGATGTCGTAGAAGATGAAGTACAAGTAGTTGTGGATGGCCCGGTCCACCCTCCAGCCGTGCAGCTTGAAAACTCTTTTCGTCGATTCCTTCATGCCGTTTCCCCTCCTCTGCCGCCGCGATGCCTCGATGAGAGCCACCTTCCTGTCTGCGTCCAGCCGTACACTTGATTATAGACTAGGGGGTCGTGTCTTCGATCTTCGGTTCGGTTCTTCTAATCGGAAACCACTGTTCTATTGGCAAACAGGGAACCGAAGATCGAAGACACGACCCCATCTCGCGCCCCGCCCGCGCGCGGTTTCCTTCTTGACGGCATAGGCGTAAAGTTATTACATGACTATGTCCAGTTTATGAACGTAGTCGGAATCCAGTTGATTCTACCAGTAACAGCGGAGGCCTGTCATCAGGCGATGCTACAAGGAGCCGCCGGCTTATGTCCACCCTGTCCAGGAGAGAGCGCGAGAAACAACAGCGCAAGAACGATATCATCGAGGCTGCGGAGGAGCTCTTCTCAGAGAAGGGCTTCAAGAGCACCACGGTGCAGGAGATATCCGAGAGGCTGGAGCTCTCCAAGGGGACAATCTACCTCTACTTCAAGAGTAAGGAGGAGCTGTACCTCTCGGTATGCATCAAGGGCGTGGCCGGGTTCGGCGATGACCTGGAGGCCGCGGCAGAGAGCGCGCAGGGCCCGGAGGACAGGATAAAGACCGTCTACCTTGCCTATATCAAGCATTCCCTGGAGCAGCCGTCCATCTTCCGCGTACTCAGGGACACTTTCATAGAGCATGTACGGCAGAACCTCCATGCGCGCACCATCGAGGAGATCAGCGGCATCATCAGGAACTGGCTGGAATACGAGAGCGGGCTGGTCCAGGAGGGCATCGAATCCGGTATCTTCAGGA
>CAYHAT010000366.1:1921-3634 GCA_964354675.1 uncultured Actinomycetota bacterium
CTTCAGGAAGGATCTCGATCCCTATGGGTTCAGCCTGACGGCGTGGAGGATGTCAACGGGGCTGATCGAGCTCGCGTTGCTGAAGGAGCCGGGGGTCGTCGACCACGCGGCCCTGGACAGGTTCTTCGAGCAGTCGATAGACCTGCTCATCGCAGGCGCCAGGGCTGGCAAAGCGAGCGGCAGAGGGAGAAGTGGCTGATGCCGCACTCCTCGCTCCTGCATCCGTCGCTCGCAAACATACGCCGGCAGGCATCTTTGTATTGACAATAACTGACCCCGGTCATAATATAACTCCAGTCACAACTTTTTTAGCAGCCCTGCTTTATGGCTATGTCGGATAAAAAAGCATAGTATATCTATGCGTCTATACAATGCGACTTGGGGGTACGCAGGTTCTCTTTTTTTCTAACCGCTTTGTATTCCGGCAACGGCGTATGCCTGAGCGTTCCATATCACCGGCACGCGAGGGAAAAAGGAGGTAAGGATGAGGACGATCGACGATTTCACCCGTCCATTGGAATATATCTCGCCCATGGACGGGCTCCTGGGATCTATCTTCCGGGAGTGGGTCGAGAAGGATGTGATGCCCTGCCGCAGGCAGTTCGACGAGGATTACAAGGAACACCACCTCATCCATCCCCCTTTTAAAAGACTGCTGGGTGAGTACGGCCTGCAGCGCATGATCTTCCCCGAGGACCTGGGGGGATGGGGCATGGGGAGGTCGAATTACATGTGCGTGGCCGCCTACCGCATGTTCGAGGAGATAGCCCGCGCCGACTCCGGCATGGCCATGGCCTTCGGCGCCCTTTTCTGGCCGTTCCTGTTCATCGCCATAGAGCCCCACGAGAACCGCCGGCTGCTTGAGGAGTTCGCGCCTATGTTCTGCCAGACCACCGAGCCGGTATTCGCAGCCATGTGCATGACCGAGCCGCAGGGGGGCGCCGACATCGAGAACGTGGAGATCGTCAAGGGGACCACCATCCAGACCACCGCCGTACAGGACGGGGACGAGTGGGTGATCAATGGCCACAAGCTCTGGCCCTCCAACACCGGCGGGCTGGCCAAGCTCATGGCCGTGGTGTGCACAACCAAACCCGGCTCCGACGACCCGCGTGACATCGCGGTCATCTTCGTGACCGACGACATGCCCGGTGTGACCCAGGGGCCGCCCTACGACAAGGCGGGCATGGCCGCGGATATGAACTCCGACATCTGGTACGAGAACGTGCGCGTCCCCCTATGGTACCGCGCCATCGGCCCGGGCGACGACGCCAAGTACTTCGGGGAGGTCATGTCCACGGGCAACATGGGCATCATCGCCTGGATATCCGGAAGCATGATGAACATCTACGAGCGGCTCATCGAGTACGTGAACAAGAAGCACTACCGCGGCAAGCCCTTGAAGGAGGACGACGGCGTGGCCGGGCTCCTGGCCGACTTCGCCGCCAACATCGAGAACATCAGGATCGTCGGTTACCAGTGCGCCCGCATGTGCGACCGCCACGACCTCTACGGCCCCATGTGGGACCCGGGCCTGGTGGCCAAGATGCGCGCCCAGCGCTACCTGTGCATGGACCGCTTCATCGACATCACCGGCAAGGTGATGAACCTCATGGAGGCATACGGCGCGGACCGTGACTGGGATGTCGAGAAGCATTGGCGGGACGTGAAGATGCTCCAGATGGTGGAGGGCTCGAAGCAGCTCTGCCAGAT
>CAYHAT010000367.1:0-3616 GCA_964354675.1 uncultured Actinomycetota bacterium
AGCAGTGGCCTCCGGAGCCACGTGCGGGAGTTCGAATCTCCCCAAGGGCGCCATTTTTTCAAAGGAATCAAGGGTGTCCGAAACCACGCGCTGCTTCAACTGCACAAAGGAGATCCCACTGGGAGTCGACAACTGTCCCGTATGCGGGTTCGCCCTCTCCGGCGGCCGCATAGACGCCATCAAGGAAGCAGCCGAGTTGAACTCCCGCGCCCAGCTCCACGACTCGAAGGGGGAGTGGGAGCAGTCCGTGCCCATGTACACCCGCGCGGTAGAGCTCTACCCCGAGTTCGTGGTCGCCCATTACAACCGGGGTATAGCGCTGGGCAAGACGCAGAAGTACGAAGAGGCTAAAGAGGCCCTGACCAAGGCCATCAAGCTCAAGCCCGATTTCGCCGCGGCATATACCGCCCGGGGGGATATCGATGCGGGGGCCGGGGACTACGACACCGCGGTGAGCGATTATTCCATGGCCATAGAGCTCTACCCCGATTATGCCCAGGCGTATTACAAGCGCGCTCTGGCATGGATCGAGAAGCAATGCGTCTACGAAGCCAGGCAGGACCTGGAGGATTACCTCTTTTATAAGCCCCATGACGCCCGCGCCCGCAGGCGTCTGGAGAAGCTCAAGGAAGGAGCGTGAGTGGCATGGCTGACCTCGAGGGCTACCGACGTGTCTACGGGGATAAGATCGGCAGCGAGCTGATGATCTGGACCGCCGGAGGCCATTACTTCCGGGGCGACCTGCAAGAGGTCACCGCCGACGGCTTTCTGGCCCTGAACAACGTGAGCTGTACGCTGGCCGGCGAAAGGCATGAACGGGATATGGTCTACGTGAGCATCGGTGACATAGACGCTATATCCTGACCGCATCTATTGCACCCTCGGGCACGCTTGGGGTCAAACCCGGAACGTGACTGAGATTGATATCGCAAAAGAGGCACGTTTGTGATAACGAGAGATTGCCGCATCGCTTCGCTCCTCGCAACATGCCTGGAACGTGCCTGGCATATCCTGGTTCGTATCTATACGCGCTTCAGTTGGACGAAGTTCATCTGCAGGTTGGCCAGGGTCCCACGGAAAGGCTGCAGGGATTCCTCCGGCATTTTGCCCTCCACCCCCTTGAGCATGGCCTCCAGTGTATCTATAGCCAGCCGCGCCTGGGCAAAGTCGCGGTACTTGAGGTTAACGCTCTCCGGCAGGCCCATCTTCATGTAGCCCACGCTGGCCAGCTCGTTCATCATGGTGAGGACGATATCGGGAACCGTCACCTTCTCCAGGCTCTCCTCCACCATGCGTCGGAACTCCTCCTCACTGAGTTCCTCTTCCTTTTCCTCCGCCGGGCCGGCCTGCGGCTCTTCCGCCTTCGCTGCCGACTTTACCTCCTTCTCCTCCTCAGGAGTGACTTTTGCCTCTTCCTCGACGGGCGGCTTCTCGACGGCTGCCTCGGGCCTCTTAGCCGCGGGCTTTTTGCTCTCTTGTACAGCGTTTTTCTTAGCGGCTGGCTTTTTAGATCGGGCCGATGCTTTTTTTGCCGCCTTCTTCTCGGGTTGCTTTTCGTTATTCTCCCTCTCAACCATATGCGAACCCTCCTTTAGCTAGAGATTATACCCATATTCCAAGATGGCTTTCAAACGCATGTGGAGCCGGTGTTTACACGGGAATACGACTGGGTGACGGGCCTTCTTCTCACATGCCGATAAGCGGCATGGGATAGATAACCATTCGTCTATCTCAGAGTCTCATACGACATTCATATTCTCCATTGCTATGGTGTTACGTTGTTGTTGTCGAAAGGTAAATGGAGTAAGTCACACAGGTTGTCCACCCTCATTTCCACACTCGGGAAAAGAGATAAAGAGAACAAAGGAACAATAGTTAGCAAGCCGCCTATTCTGGCTGACACCCGGCGAGGTCGGTGACCACTGAAAAAAGCTGGACTGGCATCGGGTACCAGGACGACAAAGGACATCTTCTCCATAAAGCGCAGTGCCTTGCCGTAATCCGTCTGCTCCGCTTTATGCATGGCGCCAACAAGTGCTTCCGGGTACATGGTCCACTTTGTGGCCAGTTCATCGGCCAAATAAGATGCATTATGAGACAGGAAGACCCTTTCTCTTCTATTACTGAATAGCGAAACACCATACAGGAAAACAAATATATAGTAAACGATCATTCCCATACCTTCTTTGGTTGCGAAATACAAGAGCAAGGGAACCAACCCTAGGATCAAGACGGATATAACGAAGGAGCATGCTATGACCACAACCAGGCCTAGGGTTTGCCCCAAGATCGCTTTGGAATAGGCAGGCAAGGCCGACAATGTCGCTTTCATGATGTCGCCAGTTCTGTAGGCGTAGGCGATTTTCGCGATCGCATGCGCGATCACCGTTCGAAGTTCATCTCTATTCAGGTTCTCGATTGACCCTCGCGTCAGAAGCAAGAGGTTTTTGCCTGCTCGGTTAAATGAATATGCATTCACCAGATTATTGTCGATATACATAAGCTCGGGTCGCGGAAAACCGGAGACAAGGGATACTTCCTCGACGAGTTCTTTGAGGTAGTAGAGGTCTTCGGGTGAAACGATAGATGCCCGCAGCGCTATTTCGACGATGCGCCTATTCTTGAGGAGGAAGCCGCATATGGTCGTAACGGTTAACAACAGCAGGAACACAGATGTGCCCATCAACCAGTAGTTACCGCCATCGCTGGCAACAATCAGCAGCACAGTGATGAGGAAGAACGGTGGAATAACGTAGCCGATGATGAACAGCTTACCTCTGGATGTAGCCGCTATACGCATCCGGATGTCATCATCCAGCATTTATTACCCCTGGTAGGCCCCACATCGGCTGCCTATATTATGCACTACGGATAATCATTGGGCATCAACGGATGACGAGTGCTCTTTTTTCACCCTTTAGACTGCGCTATGATAAATATGTAAGTCGATACCGCTTCAGAGGCGGTCTTGAAAACAGAAGACAAGCCATGTAGGGGTGTTCCCGAGCGGGGGCTGAGAGCATACCCTGGAACCTGATCTGGGTAATGCCAGCGGAGGAAACGTGGTGGCGAGATGCCATATCGCGCCGCATACCCGGAGAGGAGTGCGGCGCTTATGCGTGTGGGAAGTACGGAGGAAAGATACCTGTGATGAGAACGGGGTCGCAGCCATGCAGGACCTGAAGCTCGGGTTATACGTCATCACCTATGACGAACATAGGCTGGGGCGCGGCCACCTTGATGTGGCCATGGCAGCCCTGGAGGGCGGCGCGGATGCCTTGCAGCTGCGTGATAAGGAACTCGGCGGGCGCGAGATGCACCGTCTTGCGCAACGCATGAGCGAAATGGTGGAAGAGAGCGGCAGCGGTTGCCTGTTCTTCGTGAACGACAGGGTTGATGTAGCACTGGCGGCGCGCGCCGACGGCGTGCACCTGGGGCAGGACGACATGCCGGCAGCCAGTGCACGCTCTCTGTCCGGAGGGGACCTGATCATGGGCATATCAGCCACCACCGCCGAAGAGGCGGAAACGGCCCGAGCCGATGGAGCTGATTACCTCGGGGTAGGGCCGGTATTCGAGACCCCCACAAAGCCCGATGCGGTGGCGCCTATAGGTGT
>CAYHAT010000368.1:0-3608 GCA_964354675.1 uncultured Actinomycetota bacterium
AGTGTTGCCCCAGTTATCATCTCCCGCTACCCACACTTCTCGGAGAAGAACCTTAATTCACGACATTCGCCGCGACCGGGCCGGCCGACACGCCCGGCTACGCAAACATCGTGCGGCTGCGATGGTATGGGAGGGGGAGATCATGTCCAGCCCGATCTGGTTCGTGAGCATCGTCAAGAAGGCCTTTCCGCAGCGTTTCATGATGGCCAGGATGACCAAGCTGCCTCTCATCGGGAAAGGTATAGACTATCTGCTCTTCGAGGGTGATGATATGTTCTTCCTTCCCAAGGATAATACCATCCAGATCAACGAGGAAATCGCAGCGGAAGATATCGTAGTCCCCTCCCAGGTGATCGAGAGTTTCATCGCGAAAGCCAACTACCTGTGGATCATGAACACCTGCCTCTGCCGCGATTCCACTAAGTGCAGGGACTACCCCATCGGCCTGGGATGCCTGTTCATGGGCGAGGCGGCCATGGACATCAACCCCGCACTGGGACGCCGGGTGACCCGGGAGGAAGCGCTGGAGCACCAGAGGAAATGCCGCGACGCCGGGCTCCTGCAGCTCATCGGGCGCAACAAGCTGGATCCCATGTGGCTCAACGTGCGCCCCGGTACAAAGCTTTTAACGGTGTGCAACTGTTGCCCCTGTTGCTGCCTGTGGAAAGTCCTGCCCGTTATCTCGCACAAGGTGAGCGACAAGATCCACCGCATGCCCGGGGTAGAGGTCACGGTCACCGAGAGGTGCGTCGGGTGCGGCACCTGCCAGAAGGAGGTCTGCATCCCCAAGGCCATCCGGTTGGAGGGGGGACGCGCGGTCATCAGCGAGGAGTGCCGCGGCTGCGGGAACTGCGTCTCGGTGTGCCCGGAAAAAGCCATCGAGCTGACCATTAAGGATCCCTCCTTCATGGACAGCCTCATCCCGCGCATCACCTCCCTGGTGGACGTGACCTAGAGCTCAAGCCTTAAGCGGAGGGCTTTGCCTCTCGACAATCGATATAGGGGTCGGGGTGGCGCAGGATTCTCGCTTAGAGGTCTGGTCTTAGAAAACCGAGTTCTTCGGAAGGGGGAGAATCGAAGTTGGACTGGATAGACGTCTCGGTACCCATACGCAGCGGGATGGTCCACTGGCCCGGCGACGAAGACATCGTGATCGAAAGGACTCAGGACCTGGACCGCGGCGACCCCTACAACCTCTCCCGTGCCAGCATGGGCCTCCACGCCGGTACGCACATGGACGCCCCACTGCATTTTGACCGCGAGGGACCGAGTATAGACGAGATGCCGTTGTCCGCCACGGTAGGGCCGGCGCGGGTGATAGGGATACGCGACCCGGCGGAGATCAAGCCTTCCGAACTCGCTGCCCACGCTATAAAGGCGGGAGAGCGTCTACTCTTCAAGACCTCCAACTCGGGACACGTATGGGAATCTGATGCATTCGTGGAAGACTACGTCTACTTATCCGCGGAAGGGGCTCGGTATCTCGCGGAAAAGGGCGTCCTCGCGGTGGGAGTCGATTATCTATCCGTCGGGCCTTACGGCGAGGATGCATCTGAAATACATCTTGCCTTGCTTGAGGCGGGTATATGGATCATCGAGGGGCTTGACCTCTCGGGGGTGGAGCCGGGCGACTACGAGCTGGTGTGCCTGCCGCTCAAGGTCGCCAGGGGCGACGGGGCTCCCGCACGGGCGATATTGAGGCCTTTGCGCTGATATAAGGTGAGCAAGGTTTTGGGGGGTCTGTTCACAACGCCGTTTTGGAACCTGACGGCGCCTTCTCTCAATCCGTTCTTCACCATGCTCATCCTACTAGCCCATCATCTCCATGAGAAGATCCGTATCCAACCGCCGCACGATCTCGCATATTATTTCGCGGTTCTCCTCCAACATCCTCCGTAGGACCTCGCGGGGCATGGTCCTGGTCAAGCGTGCGAACAGCTCCGGGTGTTGGCATATCGCCGTGGTCAATGCCTCCGGCGACAGGGATTTCAGCATGCCCAGGACGAAATCTGGGTTCGTCTCCGCCGTCTTCGCCAGAAAATCCGGGTCCATGACTTCCATCGCCTTGGAGAGGAAATCCGCCTGCAGCGAAGCGCTTTCCTCTTCCCGTTTCTTCCTGTTCTCTTTCATATTTCCTCCTGTTCAAATTCATTATCGTCGATGAATACATGGGGGCTGGCGGAAGAACCGCAGAGATGGCCGGGCGAGTGGGAATCCGCCATGCGTGGAGATGATGCTCTTCGTTCCGTCTTATACGCTCTCATCATGTCCCTCCTCAAATCCGGTATCGGTAATAGACATATGGGAGCGAGCGGACGAATTCGAAGAAATAGAGGCGGTAAACGCGTTGGGACAGGAAATAGTTCGCCACTCCGTTCATGATCATGGCCAGGCCGTAGCAGGTGAGAAACACGAGGAGTAAGATGCCGTAGATTTCGACGCCCACCATCATATCCATGAACGCGAAAAACACGCCCAATAAGAGCAGACCCAAACTCAATAGGACTGCTGCGGTTGTGAAGGCCACCCTGTAGTCCTTTGCGGTGAGACGGGAGAACACCGCACCGACGATCAGGACCGCCGCGAAACCCCCCATGAGGGTCAAGGAAACGAGGGAGCGGTATTGCTCCTGGCTGAACCTGCCGTGCATCATGCCGATGGCTATCAGCCACAGTCCGAGGGCTGCCAGGAGTGTGGACAGCATTATGGCGTATGTCTTTCTCATCCCTTACACCTCCCGTCCAAGTCTTTGAGCACCAGGTCGGCAGCCAGTAGCCCTCCGTAGAGGGCTCCGGGCACGCTGCCGCTCGGGTGGGTGCTGGCGCCGCTCAGGTAGAGGTCCTTGATGCACTTGGAGCGGTTGCTGGGGCGGAAGACCATCTGGCTGAGCACCGACATGGAGTAGGAATATATGCTGCCATCCGGTATGAGCAGCCTCTTCTCGAAATCCTCCGGTGTGGCGATGGTCTTGAAGACGATATGCTCCTTTATCCCGGGGACGTAAACCGCATCGAGCATTTCGATCCCCCGCTCCAGGTAATCCCACTTCATCTCGCTCCAGGACGCGCCCTGGGGATGGCGCGGCGCCATGGTGATGAAAGAGAGCGCTGCCCCTCCCTCGGGCGCCAGCGAGGGATCCGTGTAGCTGGGGCAGGAGATCAGACCCACCGACTGGGGCACGGCGATGCCCTTGTCGTAGATATCCGACCAGAAAAGGTCGATGAGTTCGGGGTCCGCCAGTGCCATGATGTGCTGCGCCGGCATGGGAGGGCGGTAATCAAGGCCCAGGTGGCCGACGGCGCAGCTGGGGGAGAGCTCATAGCTCCGTATCCCTTTTGCTACCAGCTTGGGAATATATTCCTCCCCGATCATCTTTAAGTAGAGATTTGTGGCATTGGCATCGCTCACCACCGCGCGGGAAGTGATGGCGGTGCCGTCACTGAGGAGTACGCCGCGGGCCGCCTTCTTCTCCAGGAGCAGCCGGTCCACCCGGGAAGCGAGCCTTATCTCACCCCCGACGGCTTCCAGCGCACGGGCCATGGCGCGGGGGACCGCTCCCATGCCGCCTCGCGGGTAGGACATGCCGGCGTGCGCAGCATAGGTCTGCC
>CAYHAT010000369.1:0-3588 GCA_964354675.1 uncultured Actinomycetota bacterium
GATGGCGATGGTCTTGAAGACAAACCATAATGCATGCGCCGTTGTGCTGGCGCCCTCGGCCTCCAGGGTGGCCGCGATCAAGAGCATGACCAATGGAAAGACGATACCGTCGTTCAGCCCGCTCTCCACGTTTAGTCCGTGGCGGATGCTCTGCGGCACCCGCGGGTTGGAGATCACCGCCTGGCCCAGGGCCGCGTCGGTGGGGGCAAGGATGGCGCCCACCAGGGCCGCCTCCCAGATATCGAATCCTTTGAACAACAACAGGGCCGCGACGAAACCCAGGGCGATGGTCAACGGCAGGCCGATGCCCAGCAGACGTTCGGGGATGTATGCCTCCTTGCGCCAGGCCTTGGCGTTGATGGCCATGGCGTCGCCGAAGAGCACCAAGACCAGCGTGGCCTCCAGTAGGATATCGACCGATCTTGGGTCGCTCTCCATCCGGATGATGCCCAAGGCCTTGGGCCCCAATAGGAGGCCGAAGGCGACGAAGAGCAAGGGGCCGGTGAGGATAGTGGATGCGAGCCGCTTCGAGACCAGGGCATAAGCGAACAGGACAGCCGCCAGGACGGCCAGCGAGAAGCGCTCATGAACTCCCCCGGCTTATCCGGTGCCCTATCTCAATCCGTGATGCTCCCTCTGGTAACTGGAACCGGGCCTGGCCGGTATGACCGCGCCGACAAGCCAGAGGAAGGGGATGATGATGCCGATTATCCCCAGCACCGTATGGCCTTTTTTAAAGGTCTGGTAACATACGGTAAACAGCATGACCAGGTAGAGGGCTAAGAACATGAAGGTGGCAGTCCATTCGTAAGCCGTCATATCGCACCGCCTTTCAACTACTTGTACATGATCTGTTTGATGGTCGCGTTAACCTTACTCCAGGACCGATATTATAGCCGCTAAAAGGAATCCCAGTACAGTAAACAAGCCTACGATCTTGCCGCCATGCTTGAACGCCTCGGGCATCATGGTGTCTGCGAGCATGGTGAGCATGGCGCCGGCCGCGAAAGCCTGCAGGTACAGACCGTCTATGACATCTGTCTCTTTGGTGAGGAAATAGCCCAAGCCGGCGGCGATGGCCGAGGCTATCAGAAGGAAAGACCACATCAAGGTGATCCTCCTGCGGGAACGTCCCTCCGCCTGCAAGCTGACCGTCCCCGCGATGCCCTCGGGGATATTGGAGACGAACACGGCGACCAGAAAGGCGATGCTGACCGAGCCGCCCAGGCCGAGACCGATCCCCAGGATCAGGGACTCCGGCACGCCGTCGAGCAGCGTGCCCAGGAAGATGGCCATGCCCGAACCGCCCCCCTCGCCGCCGGTCAGGTCTTTGCGGTTCGCCCCCCCGAAGTGGTCGATGAACAAGTCGCCCAGGAAGAAGACCAGCGCTCCGATGAGAAACGCCACCGCCATTCCGATGCCTTTTCCGAGGGTCGACTCCGGGATGAGCTCGTAAGCGATGGCGCTGATGAGGGTGCCGCTACCGAATCCCATCACCATGCCGGTTGTGCGCTCGGAAGGCTTGTGGAAAAAGGCGATCGCGGCTCCGACCAGGAGGGCCGCTGCCCCGAGGCCACCCCACATCGCGGCTGTCAGTGAACTCATCGCGACTCCTTGCCTGTTTTAAGACGATAGATTAGATTATAGACGTAGACGCCGGCAGCCGCATTTGATCCATGTCCGGGCATGCACGCAAAGCACATAACCCAACTGCTGTCAGTACAGGTCGTTCGGCGCGAAGAAGCAGATATTAAGGAGGCTGGATCGGGGAATAATATTGAAAAATGGGTGGAGCGCGAGAAAGGCATCGATCAAGGAGGGTATATGGAAGGAAAGACATTCAAGCAGCGTTACCAGCTGGAAGACAAACTGGGCAGCGGCAGGTTGGCGGACGTGTATGCGGCGGATGACCTGCAGCTCGACCAGGAGGTAGCGGTGAAGGTCCTCTATCCCCAGATAGCCTCGGACCCCGCTTACATACAGAAACTGGAATCCGAGCTCAAGGTGGCGGAGGGCCTGGAGCACCCCAGCATAACCGGGACCCGCGACTGGGGCAGGGAGGACGACCTTTATTTCGTCGTCACCGATTATGTGGAGGGCAAGAGCCTCAAGGACTTCATGAGTTCCGAGGGAAAGTTCCCCCCCGAGAGGGCGGCGAGGGTCGTCGGGGAAGTCTGCGAGGCCCTGGAGCTGGCCCACAGCCGCGGACTGGTCCACGGCGGCCTCTCCCCCCAGAACATCTTCATCGACGAGATGGGCGAAGTGAAGGTGATGGACATCGGCATGGCCTGGACCGCCACCGGCAGGGGGACGCCGCAGTACGTCTCGCCCGAACAGGCCCAGGGCTTGGCGGTGGACGCCAGGACGGACGTCTACACCATGGGTATAGTCCTCTACGAGATGCTCACCGGCAAGCCGCCCTTGGACGGTCCCGACCCCGAGACGGTGGCCCGCAAGCAGGTAGAGGAGACGCCCGTAGAGGCCTCGGCGGTGGACCCCTCAGTTCCCGCGGCCTTGAACGTCATGGTGATGAAAGCCCTGGCCAAGAACCCGGCCATGCGCTACCAGAGCGCCCGGGAGATGAAGACGGACCTGCTGGGTTTGCGCGGAGGAGTCCCCGCGCCCGCCGTGGCCACGGCAGCAGTGGCCACGGCGGCGGCCAAAGCCAACAAACCATCTCATACCTTGGCCTGGGTAACGGTGGGCGTGCTGAGCGTGGTCGCCATAGTCGCGGTGCTGGCCATCCTGCTTTCGAGCGGGGGGACAAAGACGGTCACCGTCCCCAACATAGTCGGCCTCACCGAGGCGCAGGCCAGGCAGGCTTTGGATAACGTGGGCCTGAAGATGGAAACGCAGAACGCCTATGCCCAGAGTGAAATCCAGAAGGCTGGAGAGATAGCCGCGCAGGACCCCGCCCAGGGTGCCACCCTCGACGAGGGCAGCACGGTCACCGCCACCGTGATCGTGGAGATGAGGATGCCAGACGTAGTTGGGCTGGGTCAGGCGGATGCGGTCTACACTCTCAACCGGCAGTACATAACCAAGATCGAGGTCGGCAGCACTTCGGTCCTCGACCCCACCAAGATCGGCACGGTACTGTCGCAGTCCCCCGTGCAGGGCATACTCGTCACCCCCGATACCAGCGTCAGCCTGCAGGTGGGGGGAGAGGCCCAGAACGTAGTCGTCCCTAACGTGGTAGGGGTGGACCAGGCTACCGCCAAGGCCCAGCTCGAGAACGTGGGCCTGGTGGCCAAGGTCACGCAGCAGGCCAGCAGCGTGGTGCAGGTGGGCCTGGTGATAAGCCAGAGCCCCTCTGCGGGGCAGCCGGTGCAAGAAGGAAGCACCGTCAACATAGTGGTTAGCGTTACCCCCACTCCCGGCTAGGGAGCGCCAGGCAACGGCGGCATGAGCCGCTCCGACCTCAAGGAGCTGGGCGAGGAGATGGATGTCGGGGAGGCCGCCCTCATCGCCGCCGCCGCCTCGGATGTACAGGCGAAGGTAGAGGCCGCGCTGAAGAATGCCGAGAAGGTTATGAAGAACCTGAAAAAAGAAGCGAAGATAGAGTCCAAGGAGCTGGAAGAGGAAGTA
>CAYHAT010000370.1:0-3531 GCA_964354675.1 uncultured Actinomycetota bacterium
TCGTGGACCTCATCTACGAAAGGGGCATCTCCTACATGCGCTACTCCATCAGCGACACCGCCGAGTACGGCGACCTCACCCGCGGGCGCAGGATCATCACCGAGGAGACACGCCAGGAGATGCGCTGCATCCTCGAGGAGATCGTGAGTGGAAAATTCGCGGGCGAGTGGATCCTCGAGAACCAGGCCGGTCGTCCCGCGTACAACGCGCTGCGACGGCGGGACGCCTCCCATCTCATCGAGCAGGTGGGACGGGAATTGCGTTCCATGATGAGCTGGCTCCCGCAGGAATGATCTTCCCGTTTGGGGCAGGACCCTGGAGGGTAATAGCGAGCGAAGCGAAGCAATCTCGTACGGATGAGGGTCAACGTCCCATCGGGATCGCCGTGTCACCTGCGGCTCCTCGCGATGACGGTGGAGGCCGAATCCCGAAACAAGGATGCGATATAGAAATATAAGGAAAACGGAAAGGGTGGAGGTGCAAAGTGATCCGCAAGGAGTATCTGATGACTCCGGGGCCCACGCCCATACCGCATCAGGTGAGCCTGGTGCAGGCGGAACCCATCATCCATCACCGCACGCCCGCTTATACCGAGCTGTTCGTGCGCATGGTGGAGGGCTTGAAGAAGGTCTTGTTGACGAAGAACGACGTGCTCACCTTCGCGGCCTCGGGAACGGGGGTCATGGAGGGGGCGGTCTCCAACTGCTTCAGCCCCGGGGACCGGGTGCTGGTGGCGGCGGGAGGCAAGTTCGGGCAGCGTTTCGCGGAGATCGGCAAGGTGTACCGCCTGGAGGTGGAGCTCTACGATTATCCCTGGGACGAGGCGGCGGACCCGGAGGTCATCGCGCGCTACCTCAAGGAGAAGCCGGACATCAAGGGGGTGTTCGTAACCCACAGCGAGACCTCCACAGGGGTCGTGAGCGACATCAAGGCCATCGGAGAGGTGCTTAGGGATACCCCTGCCATCCTGGTGGTGGACTCCATCAGCGGCGCGGGAGCCCTGGAGCTGCGCACCGACGACTGGAACATCGATGTCCTGGTCACGGGGTCGCAGAAGGCCCTGATGACCCCGCCCGGCCTGGCGGCGGCGGCGGTGAGCCCCAAGGCCTGGGAATTGGTGCAGAAGGCGGAATCACCGGCCTATTACTTCTGCTTCCTGAAGACGCGCAAGAAGTACGACTCCGACAACCCGGAGTCGCCGTATACCCCGGCCGTGAGCCTGGTCAAGGCGATGTCGGTCGCCGTGGACCTCCTGCTGGAGGAAGGGCTGGAGGCGGCGTGGGAGAGGCATCGCGTCCTGGCCATGTGCACCCGCGCGGCAGTGCAGGCCATGGGGCTGGAGTTGTTCCCGAAAGTCCTGGACCGGGCTTACGCCGTGACGGCGGTGAAGGCGCCCGAGGGCATAGGCGGCGGCGACATCGTCAGGCATATGAACCGCACCCATGGCGTGATCATCGCCGGTGGCCAGGACCGCCTGAAGGGGCAGATCTTCCGCATCGGCCACGTGGGATACTACAACTTCTTCGACGTCGTGCTGGCGCTCTCAGCGCTGGAGATGACCCTTAAGGAACTCGGGTTTTCATTCGAGCTGGGCTCGGGCATAGCGGCTGCTGAGAAGGTATACTTGGAGATGACGGCCGGCCCCAAGGGTTGATCGTGATCATCGCAGGAAGATCGAGGAGCAGGCTACCAGGTCACGATAGCAAGCCTGCATGTGCCCGATGATGATATACCTGGAGGACCTAGGAGAATGGGGGGAGGGAAGAGTTGACCCGTATCCTGGTTAAAGAGAAGATCGCGGCGGCCGGGGTAGAGCTGCTGCGCAAAGATTTCGAGGTGGATTTCGCACCGGAGATGTCCCGGGAGGACATGCTCGAACGCATCGCGGAATACGATGCCCTCATCGTGCGCAGTGGCACCAAGGTCGATGCCGAGGTCATCCGGGCCGCGGAAAACATGAAAGTGATCGGTCGCGCCGGCGTCGGAGTGGATAACATCGACGTGGAGGCCGCCAGCAAGCGGGGCATCATGGTCATAAACGCGCCCCAGAGCAATATCATCTCCGCCGCGGAGCAGACCATGGCGCTGCTGACGGCCATGTGCCGCGACATACCGGAGGCGGTGGGCTCCCTGCGCGAAAAGCGCTGGGATCGCAAGAAGTTCGAGGGCGTGGAGCTCTATCACAAGGTCATGGGGATATTGGGCCTGGGCCGCATCGGGACCCTGGTCTCTCACCGCTGCCAGGCCTTCGGCATGCAGATCGTCGCCTACGATCCCTATATCTCCGAGGAGAAGGCGAAGAAGCTGGGGGTGGAACTGGTGACCGAACTGGACGACCTGCTGGCCCAGGCGGATTTCATCACCGTACATCTTCCCAGAACGACGGAGACCTACCATCTCCTGGGGCCGGACGAGTTCGCCAAGATGAAGGACGGGGTGCGCGTGCTCAACGTGGCCAGGGGCGGCATCATAGACGAGGATGCCCTGTACAAAGCGCTGGAATCAGGCAAGGTGGCCGGAGCCGCCCTGGACGTCTACGAAAGCGAGCCTCCGACCGAGAGCCCCTTGATAGGCCACCCCAGGGTCATCGCCACCCCTCATCTCGGTGCATCGACCATGGAGGCCCAGGACCGTGCCGGCACCATGATCGCCGAGTTCGTGGCGGCGGCACTGAAGGGCGAGTTCGTCCCCAACGTGGTCAACCTGCCGGTGCCGGCAGAGGTGGACGACATGGTGAGACCCTTCATGCCCCTGGCGGAGAAGCTGGGCCTGCTCCTCACCTACCTGGTCGAGGGGCGCGTGGACCAGATCGAGGTGGAGTACCTGGGGGGCCTGGCCGAGCACGAGACGGGAGTGCTCACGGTGGCCATACTCAAGGGGTTCTTCGAGAAGATCATCTCCGAGCCGGTGAACTACATCAACGCGCCCATCTTCGCCAAGGAGCGAGGCCTCGTGGTGCGTGAGACCAAGTCGGAACAGACGCGGGACTACGTAAACCTGCTCATAGTACGCGGCCGCCGCGACAAGGACGAGGTTGCAGTGGGCGGGACCCTGGTGGGGCTCAACAACACAGAACGCTTCGTACATGTCTACGAATACGATATCGACCTGGGGCCGTCACAGTACATGGCGTTCTTCCGCTACGCGGATATCCCGGGCATGATAGGCAAGATAGGCACCTTGCTCGGTGACAACGGCATCAACATCGCTCAGATGCAGGTGGGCAGGCGCAAGATCGGCGGCGAAGCGGTCATGGGCGTGAACGTGGACATCCCCATCCCGGACGAGGTGATGGAGGAGATACGCCAGGTACCCAAGGTAAGGGACTGCAAGTTCATCATATTGTGGTAAAGACATCAGGGAGGATGGGCCAATGACGCAGAGGATATACATCTTCGACACCACGCTGCGGGACGGTGAGCAGGCGCCGGGGATCAGCCTGAACCAGAGGGAGAAAGTGGAGATCGCGGAGCAGCTGGCCCGCCTCGAGGTGGACGTCATCGAGGCCGGGTTCCCCGTCTCCAGCCCCTC
>CAYHAT010000371.1:0-3491 GCA_964354675.1 uncultured Actinomycetota bacterium
GACAAGGCTGGTCGTCGTCGCAAGCTCCTCCGAGCACCTTGCTCACCGGGCAAGTGGTGGCTCAGATGGGCGCTGCAACCGACCCCGCAGTTCCCCGGGCAGGGGGTTCTAGTCGGGCTACGCCCGGACGTTGACCTACAGATCCAGCACGTTTACGCACAGAGATCGGAGTTTTGTTACGGCTTTCACGCATACATTCGATCCATGTGCCATGTCAGTGTATTAGCACGTCCCGGGTGCTAATGTTGAACTGCAAGAGGATTGAAGGTATATTTTGGACTGCGAGACCGTTGCCTGGGTTTACATGGCTGACTGGGCTTTGGCGGCGGGCTGAACGCTTAAAAGGTTACCAGAGGTGATCGGACATGCCGAAATACGATTACAAGTGCGCGGACTGCAGCGACGTGTTCGAAACGACGCATGGGGTCAACGACACGGTGCATAGCTGCCCCAAGTGCGGTGGGAAGGTAAGGCGCCTTTTCCATCCCGTAGGTATCATTTTCAAAGGCTCGGGTTTTTACAAGACCGATAACCGCTCCGCTGCCGACAACGGAGGCGGGAAGTCGAAACCGGAGAAGGTCGAGAAGGAGCCCGAGAAAGTCAAGGAAAAGGGTTCCGATAAAAAGGAGAAGTCCCCGCAAAAGAAGGGCGAGGGGGCCTGATCCATACGCCAGATCTACCACAAGGGGGTCTCATGCAGCTGCCCAAGGCCAAGATCGGCATCTTCGGAGGTTCTGGGTTCTATTCCCTGCTCAAGAGCGCAAGGAGCTATACCGTCCATACCCCCTATGGGGTTACCAGCGACCGCTTCACCGTAGGGGAGCTGAACGACGTGCCGGTCGTCTTCCTGCCCCGCCATGGCAGGCACCATCAGTATCCCCCTCACCGCATCAACTACCGTGCCAATCTCTGGGGCATGCATGAGTTCGGGGTGGAGCGCATCATCTCGCCCGGAGCATGCGGCTCGCTGCAGAGAGAGATACCGCCGGGGGCCTTCGTACTGTGCGACCAGTTCGTAGACCGCACCTCTCGGCAGGATTGCACCTTCTACGACGGGCCCGTCGCCGTGCATATCAGTTGCTCGGAACCTTACTGTCCCGGCATGCGGGAGATATGCTCCGAGACCGCGGGCAAGTTAAACATACCCTGCCGCAACGGCGGCACGGCGGTGATCATCAACGGCCCGCGTTTCAGCACCCGCGCGGAGAGCAAATGGTACCACTCCCAGGGATGGGACGTGATCAACATGACCCAGTATCCCGAAGTGGTGCTGGCCAGGGAACTGGGTATGTGCTACCTCAACATCTCCCTGGTCACTGACTGGGACGTGTGGGTCGCCGACGAGGAGGGGGTAAAATCGGTAACCGCGGACGAGGTGGGGCGGGTGTTCAAGGAGAACAACGAGAAAGTGCTGCTCCTGCTCGATGAGATGATACCCGCCTTGTCCGGGGACTTATCCTGCGCATGCTCCTCCATGCTCGATGAGGCTACTCTGAGCCCCCTCGAGATCATCGAGCACTTCTAGGACCGAGATCCGGCCAGTGATCCCCAGCAAAGGCTTCAGGATAGCGAGGTTCCGGGGGATATCGGTTTACCTGCACTGGAGCTGGTTCATAGTCTTCTTCATCCTCCTCTGGGTGGTCGTGCAGTTCTTCCAGCTCAACACCGCGGCTTCGCCGGCGTTCTACATACCCATAGCCGTTGTCACCACCTTCTTCTTTTTCGTCTCCGTACTACTGCACGAGTTCTCACACTCCATGGTCGCCAACCGCAACGGCATCCCCATAAACCGCATCACCCTCTTCGTCTTCGGGGGGGTGGCCCAGATGGGCCGCGACGTGCCCTCGCCCGGCGTGGAGTTCAAGATGGCCGTGGCGGGACCGCTTTCCAGTTACGTACTCTGCATATTGTTCGGAGGGGCGGCCTACCTCTCCTATACCCTGGGGGCCGGCACTGTCTCCTTCGGTTTCATCCTCCTATCCGCGGTCAACTTCGGCTTGGGGACGTTTAACCTCATCCCCGGCTTTCCCCTGGACGGGGGCAGGATACTCAGGTCTCTGCTCTGGCATCACTGGGGTGACCTGGAGAGGAGCACGCGCGCCGCCAGCCGCCTCGGGGAGGTGGTGGGAGGGTTGC
Organism: uncultured Actinomycetota bacterium; assembly: GCA_964354675.1. Lineage (GTDB taxonomy): Bacteria > Actinomycetota > Geothermincolia > Geothermincolales > RBG-13-55-18 > SURF-21. The sequence goes on from CAYHAT010000371.1 coordinate 2,137, forward strand.
TCGTCGTCAGCGGCGTAGCCATGCTCATCCTGGACTTCTTCCGTCCCGAATACGACTTCCTCTTCGCGAGCGTATGGTTCATCCTCATCGGGACCTTCCTCATCCAGGCGGCCTTCAACAGCTACCGCCAAGTGCGGCTGCGCGTATCCATGGCAGACGCAAAAGTCCAGGGGTTGACCCGCCTGGGGGTTCCCGCCGTGGACTCATCAACCACGCTGGAGGAGGTGTACAAGCTCCACCTGCAGAGGGCTCCCACGAGCACGGTCCCCGTCCTCAGGCAGGGCAAGCTGGCGGCGGCCGTCAACCTCACGGACTTGAGGTCGGTGGACCCGGCGCTGTGGCCTGATACACCAGCCTCCCAGGTGGCCCGGCTGGTGAGCCCGGGCGAGACCGTCACCCCGGACATGCCCCTCTTCGACGCCATGCTCGTCATGGAGCGCACGGGAAAGGAATTCCTGTGGGTGGTGGAGGAGGGCCGCCTGGCAGGTGTCCTCTTGAGGGATGACGCTCGCCACATGGTGAAACGGGCGAACTAGCGTCCGGATGTACGCGTGCCAGCCTGGGCTATAACCTCCGGATGTACGCGTGCGCGATGCAATCGACCATGTGTTAGTGGTTTGACCGGTGGAAGAAATGAATTGCGCTGGGGGTTAGGATATAATATGTCGTGGCTTGCCGGGCCTGCGCCAGTTTCAATGGCCCGCAGTCGAGGCGGCTGGATCGAAGCACGGAAACAGGATACGCGAAGGAGCCCCGTTTCATCTTCCCGCCGCATCAGGGAGGGATAGACAACCGGTATCCGGATCAGAGGAAGGAGCGTCGCCATGAAAACACGAGTTACCGAGACCCTGGGGGTCGAGCATCCCATCATGTTGTCCGGTATGAGTTGGATCAGCATCCCCAAGATGGTAGCGGCGGTATCCAGTGCGGGAGGCCTGGGGCTGCTGGCAACCGGGGTGCTGGACGCCGAAGAGACCAGGGCCGCCGTGAAGGAGATCCGGTCGCTCACCGACAAGCCCTTCGGCGCCAATGTCTCGCTTCTCTTCCCCGGCGCCGCGCAGAACGCGTTGGTGCTGCTGGAGGAGAAAGTCCCGGTGATCAACTTCGCCTTAGGGAAGGGCGACTGGATCGTGCAGATGGCCCACGAGTACGGCGGCAAGGTGCTCGCCACGGTGACCAACCTGCGCCACGCCAAGCGGGCTCAGGACTACGGCTGCGACGGCGTTATCGCCACCGGCAACGAGGCGGCGGCCCACGGCGAGGAGGTCACCACCTTCTGCCTGGTACCCAGCCTCGCCTCGGGGTTGGACATCCCCATCATAGCAGCCGGCGGCGTCGGCGACGGCAGGGGTCTC
>CAYHAT010000372.1:0-3489 GCA_964354675.1 uncultured Actinomycetota bacterium
AAGGACAAGGTCCATGCCATGAACATCACCGACAACCAGTCCTCGGTGATGCGTTATCCCTCGCTGGGAACGGCCCTCATCATCAAGGAGCATGGCGGGGAGCCCAACCTGCAGGTCACCTGCCGCGACCGCAACCGGCTGGCCATCGAGGCCGACCTGCTCTTCGCCTATACGCGGGGCATCCGCAGCGTGCTCTGCCTCACCGGCGACTCCATACCGGTAGGCGACCACAAGGAAGCCAAGGCGGTCTTCGACTGCGAGAGCGTGCAGCTTCTGCAGCTTATAAGCAACATGGAGGCCGGCAAGGACTCCGGCGGCAACGAGATGAAGGGCGGCGTCGAGTTCTACAAGGGCGCCATAGTCACCCCCGAGGCCCATCCCATTGAGCCCCAGATGCTCAAGTTCGAGAAGAAGATCGAGGCGGGGGCACAGTGGTTCCAGACCCAGGCCGTCTACGACATGGAGAACTTCAAGCGCTTCATGGAGGCGGCACGTAAGATCAACGACAAGGTGAAGATCTGCGCCGGACTGGTGCTGCTCACCAGCATGGGCGCCATCAAGTACATGAACGCCAACGTCCCGGGGGTTTTCGTCCCCGATAACCTGGTGCAGGAGATGGCGGACGCGCCCAAGGGCGAGGCGTTAGGTACCGGTATAAGGATCATAGCCCGCCAGATCCGCATGTGCATCGACGAGAATCTCTGCGACGGCGTCCATATCATGGCCATCGGGAAAGAGGGCGCGGTGCCCCAGATCCTCGAGGAAGCCGGGGTGGACATCGCGAAGTTGTAGACGCGTTGGTCGCAGGTAATGGGAGTTGGGGTCAGGTCTTGAGATAGCACCACGACCCTGGCGTTGGTCTGAGGTAATGGGAGTTGTGGGTTCAGGTCTTGACGGCCCTTCGCCCTAGCCTTGGTCTGAGGTAATGGGAAATGGGGTCAGGTCTTGGCATTTCGCCCCTTTCAGGGGCAAAACGCAACACCTGACCCCACCCAACGGGGAATAGAACGAGCGTTGGTGGTAAGTAATAGGAGTTGTAGAGAGGATGGGGGTAGTGTCCTGGGAACCGGCGATGACGGCGACTGCCATCGGTAGTCTTCCCTATACGGACCCAGAGGAGGCATGTGCGGTAACCTTGCGTCATCTCGTGGAGGCTCCGGTCTGGCCGCAGCTGCCCCATCGCGATTTCCGAGAGAACATGTACTCCCAATACAGCGAGGGGCTTCCCGGGGTAGTGGTCGATGCGGAGAAGCGCAAGATATATTGCGACACCTCGGGGGACCTGCTCCCGGGGATAGAGAAGGTATATCAGGCGTATCTCGAGGGCGACTATGCCTCCATGTCCATCGGGACCGAGTATGCCGCAGGGTTGCACGCTTTCGCGGTAAAGGTCAAGGAGGATGGAATTGTATATCCTATCCTCAAGGGGCAGGTCACCGGGCCCATCAGCTTCGGACTGACGGTCATGGATGAGAACAACCGTCCCATCCTCTACAACGACCAGTTGGCGGATGCCATGGTGAGGTTGTTGAACCTCAAGGCGAGGTGGATGGAGGCTTTCCTGAGGGAGACCGGGGCGGCCGAAGAGGTGCTCATCTTCTTCGACGAGCCCTACCTGGTATCGGTGGGCTCGGCCCTGGTGAGCGTGAGCCCGCGACAGGTGGTGGATTCCATACGCATGTGCATGGAGGGGCTGACCTGCCTGACCGGGGCGCACTGCTGCGGGAACACCGACTGGACCTTGCTCTTCCAGGCCGGGGTGCAGGTGGTTAATTTCGATGCTTTCCAATTTATGGAGAGCATGGCGCTCTATCCCGCGGAGCTGGGAGCATACCTGGAGGCGGGAGGGGTCCTGGCATGGGGACTGGTGCCGAATAACGAGGGTCTCATACGTGAGACTGCGGACAGCCTGGCCAGGCGCTTCGAGGAAGGAGTGGACCTGCTGGTGTCGAGGGGCGTGAGCCGCGAGTTGCTCCTGGAGCGGGCCATGGTCACCCCGGCATGCAGCCTGGCGGGGGTGGACGGGAGAGAGGCGGAGAGGGGCTACGAGCTCACGGCCGAGCTGTCGCGCCTGCTGCGTGGTGGAACGAGCGATTGAGGCAGGAGGAGGACGATTGGAGCCATTGCAGGCAAGAGAGAGGCACTACGACGGGCGCATGCCGCGCTGGCTGCATCGTCCCATCCGTGCGGGCAAGGAGCTGCACGAGGTGGATGCCATCCTGCGCGGGCTGGAGCTGCACACCGTGTGCGAGAGCGCCAAGTGCCCCAACCGCATGGAGTGTTTCTCCGGACGCACCGCCACTTTTTTACTCCTGGGCGACGTCTGCACCCGTAACTGCAGTTTTTGCGGGGTAGACAAGGGGATTCCCGCCCCGGTAGAGGAGGAGGAGCCCGAGAGGGTGGCCCAGGCGGCGGCCCGCATGGGGCTGGAGCATGTAGTGATCACCAGCGTCACCAGGGACGATCTCCCCGACGGGGGGGCCTCGCATTTTACGGCCGCCGTCCGGGCGACGCGGCGGCTGCTGCCCGAGGCGACCATCGAAGTACTTATCCCCGATCTCCAGGGGGACGCGTCGGCCCTGCGGGTGATCACGGCATCCAAACCGGATGTATTGAACCATAATCTCGAAACGGTGGAAGAGCTCTACCCCAGGGTGCGCCCCCTGGCGGACTACCGCAGGTCCCTTGACCTGTTGCGATCGGCCAGGGAAGCTTTCGCCGGGGCTAGGACCAAGAGCGGCCTGATGGCAGGATTGGGCGAGACACGGCAGCAACTGCGCCGGGCCTTTCGAGACCTGGCGGGGGTCGGGTGCAACATGCTCACCATCGGCCAGTACCTGCGCCCCTCGCGCGAGCAGTTGAGGGTGGAGAGGTTCCTCTCCCCGCAGGAGTTCGAGGAACTTGGGAGGGAGGCGGAGAATGCGGGCATACCCGTGGTCACGTCGGCGCCCTTCGTACGCAGCTCCTACCGGGCGAGAGAGCTTTTGCATAAGCAGGAAAACAGCGGGTCGTGTTGTCGGCCACAGGGTTAACCAAGGAGGAGGAACGAAATGCTGATCATCGGTGAAAAGGTAAATGTGATGATGAAGGCCATCGGGGCCGCCATCAAGGATCGCGAGAAGAAGCCCATCCAGGAGATGGCCCTGCTGCAGGCGGAAGGCGGAGCCAACTGGCTGGATATCAACCTGGGTCCCGCAACCAAGGAGGGGCCGGAGAAGATGCGTTTCGTCGTGGAATCGGTGCAGGAGGTTACAAGCCTCCCCCTGGCCCTGGACACCATGAACATCGACGCCATGCGGGCCGGCCTGGAAGTGGTCAAGGGCGAGGTGATGGTCAATTCCATTTCCTCCCAGCCCGAGCGCATGGAGAAGCTCATGCCCATGGCCATCGATAAGAACGCCTGGATGGTGGGCCTTACCCTGAACGCCCAGGGCAACGTGCCCCGCGACGCCGACGAGAGGGTGGAGGTCGCCTACAACATCCTCATGA
>CAYHAT010000373.1:0-3478 GCA_964354675.1 uncultured Actinomycetota bacterium
CCATCAACCTCCTCGCGTTCAGCCCCAGCATCACCTGGGACATCAAGATGATCAAAGGGGGGGCTGGGATGATGGCCGGGGGGCTGTGGACGGTAGAGCTTACCGGGGCAGGCTACGTGGCCCTCTGCTCCGACGGCGAGCCCATGACCATGAAGGTCACCGCGCAGGCGCCGACCTTCACCGATCCTAACGCCACCGTCGCCTGGTCCCAGTCGCTCAATCCCTCTATCCACGTGGACGCCAACCTATCCAGCCTGCGGGGGATCTTCGGCACCGCCCACGGCGAGCTCTTCCAGCTGGCTTTCCAGGGCGATGGCTTCGTGATCGTGCAGCCCAGCGAGGTGGCTCCCGCGACCCAGCTCCAGAACCCCAAGAGTGGGGGAAGCGGCCCTGCCGGAGGCATCCTGGGAGGTATCCTGGGCCAGTAGGACTATCTGCGGGGCCTTTATCCGGATGCACTCGTGCCAGGCCTGGACATTCGGAAATGTCCAGGCGCTGGACACCGTCGCGTCGAAGACGACGCTGTCGCTTACGCGATGCATTCTATTGGGCGCCTGCAAATCATCCCCAGAGCTGGGCGCGGGAAAACCCCCAGTGGTTTCGCGGGATTTCCCCCTTGTCCTTTCCGTATGATTGAACATAGAATCATTAAAAGTACATCCGGCTGTCTAACGGTACCCGCGGCGAAGCGTCCAGGAACTGCGCCGGCATTTGGGTTTCCCCGCTTCCGCCTTCTGGGCTGTTGCAAAGAACTGAAAGAGAGGTCGGCGGATGCCTCGCAGGCGATGGCTGGGAGCAAAGGAGGGAGCTCTCTCATGGAAGACCTGATGGGATATGCCGACAAGATCTTCAATCCTTACCTGCAGGAGTGGAAAGACGGCGGAGGCCGTATCGTCGGCTATGCCTGCGTCGCTACACCGCGGGAATTCCTGGACGCGGCTGGGGTGCTGCCGTACCGCATCCGGGCCCTGGGAAACCCGGACAAGGAACTGGCCGATGCTTACCTTGCCCGCTTCAACTGCAGCTTCTGCCGGGCCTGCCTGCAGCTCGGCCTCGACGGGTCCTACGATTTTCTAGACGGGCTGGTGGAGACCAACGGCTGCGACCACCTGCGCGGGATGTTCGAGAACTGGCAATACGTCAAGCAGTTGGATTTCTTCCATTACCTGCATGTCCCCCACCTCATGACCGAGGAGGCACTGGAGTTTTTCGCGGAGGAACTGGAGCTGTACCGGGAGGCGATATCCGGATACTTCGACGCGGACGTCTCCGACGCTTCGCTGCGCGAAGCGATGCAGAGGAACAACCGCGTAAGAGGCAAGATGCGGGAGCTCTTCTCGCTGCGCGAGAAAAAGAACCCGGGCCTGACCGGCACCGAGGCGCTGGCCGCGCTGCTGCTGGAGTCCTCCCTGCCCCCCGCCGTCTTCGAGGAATACCTGGACGGCCTGCTCGCGGCGAACCGCGGCCGGGAGGTGTCCGGCCACCGGTCGCGTCTGCTCCTGGCGGGGAGCGCCACGGACGAGCTGGGGCTGGTCAAAGAGATCGAGGACGTAGGCGGCCTGGTGGTGACCGACGCCCTCTGTTACGGGACGCGTGCCTTCTGGGCCCTGCCGGAGCTGGAGGGCGACCCCATCCACGCCATGGCGGAGGCCTACCTGGAAAACCTCTACTGCGCACGTATGTTCGACGACTACCCCCACCGGCTTTCTTTCGTCATGGATGCGGCGCGGCGGGCCGAGGTGGATGGGGCGGTACTCGTGTACAACAAGTTCTGCGACCTTCACGGCGTGGAGAACGTGAGTCTGCGCAAGGATCTGGAGAAGGAGGGGATACCGGTGCTGGTGTTGGAGAAGGAATACGGAGCCGGCGCGGACATCGGGCGCATCAGGACCAGGGTGCAGGCGTTCCTGGAGAGGATCGGGGGGTGAGAGGGATGGTAGTACAAGTGGAGAAAGAGATCCCCGGCCTCTTCGACCGTTCCTACGGCCTTTTCGCTCTGGTCAAGACCTTGCCCGACAATATGAGCGATGAGGAGGTAGAAGGCCTGTTCCATGTCCTTCCCGGCGACCTCCGCAGCACCCTGGCATCCATTCTGCACCGCCGCCACCGACGGGCGGGTATGCATTTCCTCAAAATGATCGCCACCTGGCTGGAGGAAGCAATGGGCGCCAGGCAAAAAGGCCAGAAACTCCTGCTGGGGACCTTTAACTATCTGCCGGAGTTCATCCACGCCTTCCGCGGAGCCATCCTACTGACCAGCGAGGTCGTCACCACCCTGGGCGTGGTATCGCTGGAGGGACAAGGCGAGCGCTACTGGGATTACGCCATGGGCCTGGGCATACCGGACTTCCTCTGCTCCGCCAACACCATCGCGTTGGGCTCGGTGCTCACCGGCAGCGACATCATCCCCGACGGCATCGTACAGACCGCTCCGGGCGCATGCGACGCCAACTCCAAGATCCACGAGTTCGTGGCCCGCGAATACGGCATCCCCCAGTTCTTCGTCGAGAAGCCCAACTACACCGACCGCAGGGGCAGGGAGCAATACCAGAGGAATTTCGAGGTTTGCGTCAAGCAGCTCGAGGATTTTATCGGTGAGAAGTTGGACGAGGAGAGACTGCGGGAGGTCCTGGAGAACGCCAACCGCTGCACCGAGCTCTATTATGAACTCTGGGACATGCACAAGTTGGTACCGTGCCCCGTCCCCAACATCTTCTCGCTGTTCACGTTCGCCACACGTTTCACCATGTGGGGCCGGGAGGAGGGTGTGCGGCTCCTTTCCACCATGGTCGACACGGTCAAGGAGATCGTGGAGCGGGACGACTACGTCGCCGAGGAGAGGGCACGCACGGTCTGGACTTATCTCCCCTACTTCTTCGATTTCTCCGGCTTCTACAACTGGCTGGAGGAGCAGGGCATCGTTTACATGACCGACGTCCTCATGGCCTGCTTTCCGAACATAATAGACACCGCCGACATGGACAGCATGCTGCGCGGCCTGGCGGATTCGGCCTGGAACATGCCCATGACCCGCCAGATGGGCGGCGACTCCATGATGATCCGCTGGCTGGACGACATCGTCTATTGCGTCAACGACCTGGGCGCGAACGCTGCCATCTACTGCGGCCACCATTCCTGCAAGCAGACCTGGAGCGTGGTAGCGGCGGTGCGCAACGAGATACAGAAGCGGGCGGGGGTACCCACCCTCTGCCTGCAGGGAGATTCCTGGGTCAGGCGCATGACCCCCATCAGCGTGCTGCAGGAGGAGATATCCTCCTTCGTGGACAACGTGGTGGCCCGCAAGCCTCGCGGCGCCAGGCGCAAGGCGGAGTGAGCGGTGCTTTTCCGGTTTGTTTCTCCTCTACCTGGCCGGGGAGGGGTCGCTCGGGCAGAGCAGTACTTGGTGCTGCAACCTTGGGTATATCGGCAGGAGCCACACTGGAGGGAGCCTGCTGCTCGCCCGGGGATGGTAAAATGC
>CAYHAT010000374.1:0-3463 GCA_964354675.1 uncultured Actinomycetota bacterium
CGCTGACCCTGGGGCAGAAGCAGGGCGAGGTCTTCCTGGGGCGCGATTTCACCACCCATCAGGACTACAGCGACCGCATCGCCTACGAGATCGACCAGGAGATAAGGCGGCTGGTGGAGGAGGCCTACGAGCGTGCCGGGGGCATCCTCAGGAATAGCAGGGAGAAACTGGATACCATCGCCAGGGCGCTCATCGAGCGCGAGACATTGGAGAAAGGGGAGCTCCTGGCCCTTCTCGAGGGCAGGGAGATGGCGGTCGTTCCCGCACCGCTCAAGGCGGCCAAGTCCGATGAGAGCCCGGAGAAAGAGCAGGAAGAGGTGCGCCCCCCTTCCCCCATCAAGGGGAGGCCCCTGCCGCAGCCCGAATAAAGTGTTGCCCCAGTTATCATCTCCCGCTACCCACACTTCTCGGAGAAGAACCCAAAACTTTAGCTTTCCAACGCAGAAGCAGTGTTGGTTTAATGCCATTGAAAGTTCAAGTTTTGAGGCCTGACCCCGACCGATTGCGATATAATATGCGGGAAACCGGCGAAGGAGGAAAGAAGTGGATAGGGAGAAGATACAACAAGGTGTGCGCATGCTCCTCGAGGGGGTGGGGGAGGACCTGGAGCGTGAGGGCCTCAGGGACACCCCGCAACGGGTGGCCAAGATGTATGAGGAGATACTGTGCGGCATGGACATAAACCCCTCGACCGTCATCCAGGCCATGTTCATGGAGGAGCACGAGGAGATGATCGTGGTCAAGGACATCCCCCTCTACTCCGTCTGCGAGCATCACCTCATGCCTTTCCTGGGTAAAGCCCACGTTGCCTATATCCCTGGTCCCGAAGGCCAGATCACCGGCATCAGCAAGCTGGCGCGGGTGGTTGATGTGCTCTCCAAGCGGCTCCAGGTGCAGGAGAGGCTCACCACCGATGTGGCCGACACCCTGGTCAAAGCCCTGCAGCCGCGCGGCGTGTTGGTGGTCATCGAGGCGGAACACCTGTGCATGTCCATGCGCGGGGTGAAGAAGCCCGGGACCCTCACCATCACCTCCGCGGTCAGAGGCACCTTCCACACCAACGCGGCTTCCCGGGCGGAGGCCATGTCCCTCATCCGGCAGAGGAGCTGAGGGCCCGGTATGCGGTTCAACCCCCGCTTCCTCGAAGTGGACGACATGAGCGAGGCTTACGCGCGCCTCGACGAACTGAGACCGAGCGAACAAGGCAGGGCCATCATGGCCCCCAAGATGGTCAGCCGCGTCGTGCGCGTGGACAACGTGGACACCAAGGCCGCCAACATCCTCAAGCAGAACATGCTCTCCATAGGGGGAGAGGTATCGCTGCCGCGCGAGGTCTTCGATTACGGGGGGGTGAAGGTCTCGGCGGTCATCTCGGGGAACCTGAAGCATTACAAGTTGTTGATCTCCAAGCTGAAGAGGCAGCCCTTCGGCCTCAAGGCCCTGGCGTCGGAACTGGAGCGGCTCCTGCGGTCCTCTCTGATGGAGGACAAGCGCTGTCTGCAGCTGGGGTGCAGGGAATACGACCTGAACCAGCGCACCCTGGTCATGGGGGTGGTGAACGTGACGCCGGATTCATTCTCCGACGGCGGCCGTTTCGCAGGCGCGCAAGCGGCCGTAGAGCACGCCCTGCGCCTGGTGGAGGAGGGCGCGGACATCCTGGACATCGGCGGCGAATCCACCCGCCCCGGCTCGGACTTCATCACCCTGGACGAGGAACTGCGCCGGGTGATGCCGGTCCTCGAGGAGGTGCTGGACCGCGCAGCCGTGCCCGTGTCCATCGACACCACCAAGGCCGAGGTGGCGCGCCAGGCACTGCAGGCGGGATGCGCCATGGTGAACGAGATAAGCGCCATGCGCCTGGATGAGGAGATGCTCCCCCTGATGGTGGAGGAGGGTGTGCCCTTCTGCCTCATGCACATGCAGGGCATGCCCAAGGACATGCAGGCGGAGCCCCACTACGACGACGTCATCGGGGAGATCACCGCATTCCTGCGGGAGCGTGCAGAGACGGCCAGGGAAGCGGGGGCCGACCCGGCCGCCATCATGGTGGACCCGGGCATCGGTTTCGGGAAGACCCTCCAGCACAACCTGGAGATCATCCGCCGCCTGAACGAGTTCAAGTCCCTGGGGTACACGCTCGTGCTCGGCACCTCGCGTAAGAGCTTCATCGGGAGGATACTGGACCTCCCCGCGGACGACAGGGTCGAGGGCACGGCAGCCAGCGTGGCGCTGGGGATAGCCAACGGCGCGGACATCGTGCGGGTACACGATGTTGCGGAGATGGTCCGCGTCACCCGGGTGGCGGATGCCATCGTGGGCAAGGGATAAGGAGTGAGGCGAATTGGGTAGAGCCCAGAAGTTGAAGCAGCAGCGTAAAGAGGACCAGGAGAAGCGCCAGCAGGAGGAGAGGAAAGAGACCTGGCGCAAGGCGATCATCATCGTAGCCTCCCTCCTGACCATAGGGGTGACCGTTTTCCTCATCCTCCTGGTCAACGAGTTGAAAAAAGACGAGGAGGGGAAAGCAGGAGAACCGAAGATCACCGCCGAGATGGTCATCGAGACCACCAAGGGTGAGATCGTCATCGGCCTCTACGGCGATGATACGCCTCTGACCGTCCAGCACATCACCGACCTCGTGAACCGGGGGTTCTATGACGGCCTGCTGTGGTACCGGGTGGAGGACTTCGTAGTCCAGACCGGGAGCCATTACCAATCATTGGTAGCCGAGTCGCAGGGCGCGGAGCCGGACCAGACGCGACTGCAGGAAGCGATGATGGCCGACCAGGAGGTAGGGGTGGTCATGGACGAGGTCGAGTTCTCCAACCTGCGGGGAGCCGTGGGCATGGCCAAGCCCTCTGACCCCCAGACCCAGCTGCCCCAGGCCAATTCGGCCACCACGGATTTCTATATCCTCAAGACCGATACCACACAACTCGACCAGTATTTCGCCATCTTCGGCAAGGTGGTGTCGGGCATGGAAGTGGTGGACTCGCTCGAGTCAACCGACATCCTGGTCGCGGCCACTATAAGAGAGAAATAATATGGCTCCTGCTGCAAGGATCGTCATCTCCGGCCTCAAGGCCTTCGCCTATCACGGCTGCACAGCGCGGGAAAAAAAGGAGGGCCAGGAGTTCACCCTCGACATCGAGCTGGAGTACGATGCCGCGAGGGCGGTGGCCGGGGACGACCTGGCCGAGGCAGTGGATTACGACCGCTTGGTCTCGAAGGTGTACGAGCTCGCCACGCGGGAGAGGTACGACCTCATCGAGACCCTGGCCGCCCGCGTCGGGGAGCATATAATGCTGACGACCCCCGCCGCGTCCTTGCTGGTGAGAGTGCACAAGCCGCAGGCCCCCCTGCAGCGGGAGGTCGGGGAAGTGACGGTGGAGATGGTCTTCGGACGAGATGGGCGATAAAAGAGAACACCGGGTCTTCCTGGGCATGGGGAGCAACCTCGGCGACC
>CAYHAT010000375.1:0-3461 GCA_964354675.1 uncultured Actinomycetota bacterium
AGGCCGTTTAAAATACAATTTAGATTGATGTCTACTGTTGCACATTCTCCAGAGTTTGCTAAGAAGTTGAATATATCGCAGAAGGTAGAACAAAAGTTCGCCTCTGCGACGAAAAACTATAGGAAACTGCCGGAGCAAAAGAATGTCAGCGGAAGAGATAAGACGCAGAAGCGTTGAATTAATTAGCGAACAACGCGACCGCGCGGCGCAATACAGCCTTAATGCAAGGTTTACACCATCTGCTTATGCAAGCGATGGTCGCATCTCAGCCACCACAGCAGAAGAAATAGCCCTTCAAGTCATTGAGGGGAACGCGCTTGTGCGTGCGTACACGGACGCGATTGCAGTGATTAACGAGGTCTACAGGAAGATGCATCACCCTGACGACGATAAAATACCGGAGCAAGTAAAGAAGGAGAATTTCTGGTGAGTGAAAACCTATTAAAGATTAAGCTTCCGCCTAATCAAGGCTTGAGTCATGTCGAGGCACATGAAGAAGGTCTGGCGCAGGAGCTGATTGATCAGCAATTTATAGCCATGACAGGCAAGCCGTTTGATATGCGGCCAGCTGGATACCTTGTCGCGCTGAAGATCTACGTTGAACCTGATGAGCTAAGCGTCGTTGAAACCGATGATGGCAAATCAGTCACCCTCTACCGGCCGATCAGTATGCAGGCTGAAGAGAAGTATCAGTCCTGCTCAGCACTGGTCTGCGCGCTTGGACCAGAAGCCTATCAAGGCGAAAAGTACAGCGACAGTGGGCCTTGGTGCAAAGTTGGCGATTGGGTGATGATCCCTCGCTATGAAGCCACTGCTGTTTCCTATCGTGGTGTAGCTGTTGCGCTCATTCCTGATGACCGCATCATGGCTGTCATCACTGATCCGACCGACGTAAAGTCAGTTAAAGATGCCACGAAATTTTAATGGAGGTTTAAATGATTGATGGTGATGATGGCCCAGAAGAGTTGGATCTTCCACTTTTTGAAGAAGGCCCTACTGATAGTGTTGAGCTTGAGCTTGATGACGATGATGTTGGCGGTAACCTAGTTGATTACTTGGATGAGTCCGAGGAAGACGACGAGGTTGCTGCTGAAGACGAAGAGGAGCCTGAGGAGGAAGAGGACTCCGAGGATGATGCAGAGGAAGCCGAAGCTGAAGACGATGATCAGGACGAGCCGGAGGAAGAGGAAGAAGAGCGTCGCCCTCGCAAGCGTGACGCAGAGCGACGCATTTCCGAACTATCCCGCCGTGCTCAAGAAGCTGAACAACGTGCTCAAGAGGTTGAGGCTAGGCTGCAGCAGGAATCCGCATTAAGGCAGCAATCCGACCTTGCCATGATGACCCACTACGAGCAACGCCTGCGTGGTGATGCTAATGTGGTTCTTGGGCAGATCGAAGAAGCGATCTCAATGGGAGACGGCCGCAAGCAGGCTGAATTGCAGTCGCAGTTCAATCAGCTTCAAAACGATCTGTCTGGCATCGATGCATGGCGCAAAGAAGCTGAGGCTAAGATGGTTGAGGCGCAGCAGGCCCCGGCTCAGCCGGAACCTAAGCAGCAACAGCAGGTGACTCTAGAGCCTCGCACTCGTGACTGGGTCGAGAAGAATGCTTGGTTCCAGCCTCAGTCGCCTGACTTTGACGCTGAAATGCATGAAGAAGCTACAATGTTTGCGCGTCGTTTGGAACGTCGTTTCAAAGCTGATGGGCGTGCGGATGAGATTGGAAGCGCTTCTTACTTCAAGGAAATCGACAAGCATATGCGGGCTGAGTTTGCCGATGCTATTCCAGACAGATCAGCTCCTAAGAAGGCAACACCAAAGATGAAGCGAGAAAATACAGTCGCTCCGGTCGCGCGTAGTGGAGGTTCCGACAGCCCTACAAAACGTACCGCCAAGATTGTTATGTCAGCGGCTGATCGTCAGTTTGCTCGGAACATGGCGGCGTCAGGAGCATACAAAAAACCAAATGGTCAACGCATGAATGATGCAGAGGCAGAGCGATATCACGCTGCCTTTATGCTCAAGCAAAGGAAGGGGTAAACTATTATGGCAAGAGTATCACGAGTGGCTCAGAGCCGCGCAGCAACAACCCGCAGCTCAGATATGCGTCCGCAGTCGGAAACGCACTTTCAGTCAAAGCTACACGTTCCAAGCAACAAGATCCCTGATGGGATGACGTATGCTTGGGTCCGTGAGTCCACACTCAACGAGCCTGATCCCGACAACATGACGGATCGTATGGTTCGCGGCTGGGCTCCAGTTCCAGCAGCTCGCCACTCTGAAATGGTTCCGCCTCCGCTGCCCGGTCACGAAGGTATGGAAGCGATGGTTATTCGTCGCGGCGGCCTTATTCTTTGCGAACGGTTTACAGAAGACGTGGAAATCTCACGTCAGGAACGCGACATCGAGAATATGGAAGTTCTACAGGATGTGGCTTGGACTGGTCAGTCGGATCCGAATATGCCGCGCATTGACGAAAGTAGTGTTGGATTTGAGCGCGTTACTTCGTTTAAGGATTAACAGCTCCGGCCGCAGTGAGTAATTACTGTGAACCCACTAAGCCCCCGCTGGTTTCAACGCTGGCGGGGGTTTTTTATGTTGTTGACAATATATTAGATCAGTAGTAATTTACATATATCGACACCCGTAACGTATCGTGGTCCCTGAGTATGGTCTGCTTATTACGACGCCAGTCACGTATCTGGCACAAAAAGCGATTGCCGTTACGTACCGGCAGAAACCAATCATTCCTTTTAGCATGGAGAAACCGTATGTCTTACGGCACGAATGCGCCTAATGGTTTTCAGCCCGTCAAGAAGCTTGATGGTTCTGCTTGGACTGGCGCGACAAATCCTTACCAAATTGCAAACGCTTACGCGACTGCACTTTACCGTGGCGATCCTGTCACAACTCTTTCTGACGGCACACTTGGTGTTGGCGTTGCTGGAGCTACCTGCATCGGCGTGTTCTGGGGTGTTAAGTACACCAGCAGCACTGGCGTTGTAACGTTCCAGAACTACTGGCCGGGTAACCCGGGCGTTCTCACCGGTTCGACCGTTGAAGCTCTCGTGATTGATGACCCGAACACGGTGTTCTCTGTTCAGGAAACCAACGGTTCTGGTGCAGCTGGCACACCGCTTGCTCTCGCTGATCGTGGCTTGAACATTAACTTCCTGTACACTGCGGGCTCAACTGCAACGGGTACTTCCGCTGTTTCCATCGATAACTCGACAGAAGCCGTGACTTCTACGCTAAACTGCAAAATCCTCCAACTTGATCCGACTCCGGGTAATGTTATTGGAAACTTTGCTAACTGGCACGTTGTCATTAACAACCACCAATATCGTAGCGGTATCACCGGCATCTGATAAGCCAGTAGAAGGAATTTAAAATGGCTATTAATACAACCGCAATCCGCGATCTGCTCCGGCCCGGTCTAGCCGCCGTATTTGGCGACTATCC
>CAYHAT010000376.1:0-3459 GCA_964354675.1 uncultured Actinomycetota bacterium
CCTTGAGTTCTTCAGTCAGGCGGTCCAGGCGGGAGGCGATGATGCCCTGGATGGTGTCGGGCACCTGGATGTTCGAGGGTTCCGTGGAGAGCACGTAATGCTCGTTGTCCTTCGATATGGAGCCTGACTCTAGAAGTCCCCGGGTGAGTTCCTCGATGAAGAGGGGGTTGCCGGCTGTGCGATTGACGATAAAATCCGAGATCTCGGGGGAGATCTCTCCCTCCGAGAGGATTGCCTCTACCAGCGCGGTGCTGGGCTCTGCCGGGAGGTGGTCCACCCGCACCTGGCTGTAGAAGGTCTTGCCGGTCCAATCTGCCTTGTATTCCGGGCGGTGGAGCAGGAGGAGGAGGATGGAGGCAACGGGAAGGCCCTCGATGAAGGAGGAGAGGAACTCCTCCGAGGTCTTATCGATCCAGTGCAGGTCCTCCATGGCCAGGATGAGGGGCCTCTGTTGGGATTCGGCCACCAGGAGGTGGCGGATGGCCTCGAAGATTCTCTCCCGCCTCTGGGCGGGTTCTAGGGAGAGGTAGGCTTGGTCGTCAACCTCAAGGGATAAGAGCTCCTGCAGGGGAGGGAGGATGTGGGTGAGTTGACCGTTTAGGGAAGCCAGTCTTTCGTCCATCTTCTGCTTGCAGGCCTCTTCTACCTCTCCTTCCGTGATATCGAAGTAGCTCCTCAGGATACCCAGGATGGGGAGGTAGGCGATGGTCTCTCCGTAATGGATGCAGCCTCCCTCCAGGTAGGTATATTCACCTTCGGGGAGGAGCTCCCGGAACTGGAGGAGGAGGCGGGATTTTCCCACTCCTGGTTCTCCCACCATGCCCACCACCTGACCCTGGCCGTTTTTAACTTGTTGGCAGGAGTAGGTGAGGTTATCCAACTCCCGCTCCCTGCCTATAAAGGGGGAGAGACCCCGGGAAAGGGAGGCGGAGATGCGGGACCGAGTTGGGAGGGCACTCAGGACACGATAGGTGTGGATGGGCTCTTCCTTGCCTCTTATCGATGCCTCACCTAGATCTTGAAAATCGAAGTAACCCTGGGCGAGGCGATAGGTGCTCTCGGATACCTGAACCGTTCCTGGTTCGGCTGTACTTTCCATACGCGAGGCCAGGTTCACGGTGTCTCCTATGGCGGTGTACTCCATGGTCTGGTCGTCTCCGATGCTACCCATCATAACCAGGCCGGTGTTGATCCCCACGCGTATGGAGAGCTCCATGCCCTTGGATTTCAATTCCTCCCCGTACTCCTGCAAGCGCTTCTGCATTGCCAATGCCGCGTAGACAGCCCGCTGGGGGTCGTCCTCGTGGGCGAGGGGAGCCCCGAAGAGCGCCATGAGGCCATCTCCCATGAACTGGGCCACGGTGCCCTCGTAGGCATGGACCTCGGAGGCCATGATTTCAATGGCTGGTCTCAACAAGTTGTGTACCTCTTCGGGATCCATCTGGGCTGAAATAGAGGTGAAACCGGCCACGTCCACGAAGAGCACGGTGACCTGCCTACGCTCCCCCTCCAGGGAGGAACGGGAGGAGAGGATGCGGTCCGCTATATCTTTGGGAGGAGGGGTTTCGGGAGTGGTGGCTTGTTCCTCGTCTCCACTATTGATCTTGTCCATATGCCGTTTCCTTGCTTCGCGATGTAACGACCTGGGAATGCATTGCGAATAAGGGGACCAGAGGGCATGAAGCCGATGTATTTATACGTTCCCCCTGCTCATTGAGGCCTGTACCCCCAATATAGCTACTGTTGATATTATATCATTTTGCAGGGAAAAACCGGTTTCTGGATTGTGCGGTTGTCTTAAATTGACCAGGTTCAATACAAGATGAGACTTAGCGCACGAAATAGGAATTGGGCATATGAATCTCTTTATCCTGCATGACTAGATTCCTTTCAATTAAAAAATACCATAAATGCCATATTATGGCGACAGATCAGGTTTACGTGGGGAATATGATGGGTATAAATAGTTGAATTATTGGGCAAAAGGGCATCTACCGTATCCGACTATCAGGGGGTAATCGCATGACCGATGATTGCTTTGCCGGTGTCGGATGGAGGGCGTTCCCGCGGGCTGGGGGTGGAGCAACCCGCCTATCTGACGCACAAGGACCTATCCATATATGACAGCAACGGACCTGAAGGGGGGATGAAAGGACGAGCTAGGGTAGTGAATGAGTCGATCGAAGTGGAAGGAGGCTGGAGATGGTCTGGATCATTGTGACCACCTATCCCATGTCGGGAGTGGCGAAGGCGATAGAGCTCTATCTGGACCAGAAGCAGAACAATCCCGAGCCCGACTGGATGGAGGAGATCGGCTTCTTCTCGCAGTTCGGGGGCGACGGCATCCGCAATTGGCAGCTCATCAAGTGCCCGGACGACAAGTGGAACCAGGCCGTGAAGGAACTGGTGGCCAGGGAGATACGTTACTCGGAGATAGAGGGCTTCAAGATCGAGTACGAGATCACCCTGCCGGTGATGGAAGCCATCGCAGCGGCCGGCGGACAGTAGACCGACGGATCATACTGCAATGAAAGGGGGCGGGCCTGCGGGTCCGCCCTTTCGGCTAGACGGCATGAGAACGCCGATCTGATTATATCTTTTAACAGGAAAAACCAGGAAATCAACGCTGCAACTGTGCCTAAAACTGTGCCTGACAGGATGCTACGTCACGCAACTCAGCGCAACTCACCGCAACTCGGGCATGCAAAACCCCAGGCCAGGAATCTGCACCTTGACCTGGGGTTTTGCCCAATTTCGACATCCGGACTTAGAATCCCTCGGGTTATCCCGTGCGGGTTCGACTCCCGCCCCGGGCACCACCCTCTTTACCAGGGGTTTTATCCTGAGGGGTGAGGGGGAGACCGACCACGGAATCGCCACTGTGCCCGTAATTGTGCTTACTCTATATAATGATGTAAGTCAGTATAGCCATTCAAGAGGCCCTCAAGTTCTGCAGCATTTAACGGATCACAGGGGCGAAAGGCGTTAGGGCGCCGCCCTCTTTAGGTAAATGAAGATCTTGAAGAGGTGACCCGCGGAAGCCGAGCGAAGGAGGAAAGGACATGGTAGGAGGCAGGAGGCAGGAGAGACGCGAGGAAAGGCGTGAAGACCGCGGACCGGGTGGCGGAATGGGGGAGTAATCGCTACCAGATGCGTCAGCGCATGCTATCTGTAGGAGATGACTACTTTATCGAGAACGACCGGGGCGAGCGGGCGTTTAAAATCGACGGCAAGGCACTGCGAGCGCGCAAGACCCTGGTCTTCGAGGACATAGCCGGCAGCGAGCTGTGCAAGATCCAGGAGAGGATGCTGCACGTCAAGGAGGCGATGGAGATCGAGGGGCCGGGAGGCGAACGGCTCGCCATGGTCAAGAAGGCCCTCATCACGCCGCTACGCGAACGCTGGGTGGTAAAGCTGGGTGATGGCCCCGATCTCGAGGTGAAAGGCAACGTCGTCGAT
>CAYHAT010000377.1:0-3448 GCA_964354675.1 uncultured Actinomycetota bacterium
CGGATACCGGCGGCTCGCCCACCCCGCAGCCCGGGTATGGCCCCAACACCAGGACCATCATGCAGATCAAGGTGGCGACCGCCCCAGCGGCGCAAGCCTACGACCTGGCCGTGCTGCAGGCGCGATTCGCCTCGACTGCGACCACGGAGGGTGCGTTCGCCGCGTCGCAGGACGAGATCATCGTCCCGAACGCCGAATATAACTCCGCCTATAACAAGAACTTCCCCGCGGACACTTACTCGCGCATCTACAGCACCGAGCTGAGCTTCTTCAACGGCCCGCTGACCGGCTTCGAGGTGACCAACGGGGGAAGTGTTTACAACACGCCTCCGACCGTCACGGTAACGGGCGGGGAAGGCACCGGCGCCACCGGCACGGCGCAGATAAACGGCATCACCGGCATAAACCTGGTTACCGGGGGCAGCGGTTACATCTCGGCCCCCGCGGTCACCATCAGCGGCGGAGGCGGCGCCGGTGCCACAGCGGAGGCGACCATCGCCGGCACTTCGGTCGCCAGTGTGACGGTGAACAATGGAGGCACCGGATATACAACCGCCACCATCAACCTCAGAGGCGGGGGAGGCACTGGAGCTACCGCCTCCGCGACCATCGTCGGCGGGGCAATAACCGCCATAAACGTCATCGACGGAGGCACCGGCTACACTTCCGCTCCCGCCGTTGAGATCATCGGTGACGGTACGGGCGCTTCAGCTGGGGCTGCTATCACCCCCACCGTCGTCGACAGCATCAAGCTGACCAACGGAGGCAGCGGTTACACCAATCCAGGAACGGTGAGCGTGAGTTTCACGGGTGGACTGGGCCCTGGTGGCGTCGTGGCCACGGCCATGGCAGTAGTAGGTTCCGGCAAGGTGACAGGCATCGTGCTCACCAACGCGGGCGACGGCTATTACTCCGCCCCCACAGTCACCCTATCGGGAGGCGGTGGAAACGGCGCCATAGCCGTGGCTACCGGGATCACCATCCCCTTCCAACCCAAGGCCATCCAGGACGAGATGGGTGAAGCCTACGACAAGGAATACGGGCGCATGAGCGGCTTCCTGGGCCTGCAGGTAGGGGTGGTCAGCCCGGTAAACCGTGGGTTCGTCCTCTACCCGTATATCGCCCCGCCTGTCGACCTGCATGTTGACAGCGTCACCCAGGGAGCGAAACCCACGTTGGGCGACGGAACGCAGATCTGGAAGATCACACATAACGGTGTTGATACGCACACCATACACTTTCACAAGTACGACGTGCAGATCATCAACCGCGTCGCCTGGGACAACGCTATGAGAGGGCCCGACCCCAACGAGTTAGGCTGGAAGGAGACGGTGCGGGTGAACCCGCTCGAGGACACCATCGTGGCCATGCGGCCGGTGACTCCGGTCAGCCTGCCGTTCGACCTTCCGAACAGCGTCCGTCTCCTGGATCCCACGAAGCTGGAAGGAGCCCAGCTGACGGGAGGCCCGGGTGGGTTCTTCGATCCGTCTGGTAATCCTGTGACGGCATTTGGAGCTGGTGGAGTCATCACGAACCACTACGCCAACTTCGGCTGGGAGTTCGTGCTCCACTGCCACCTTCTCTCCCACGAGGAGATGGACATGATGCACTCGATGTCGTTCCTGCTCACGCCGGAGGCCGCTACGGGATTGACCGCCACGGGCACATCGCCGTCGGTAAGCCTCTCCTGGACGGACAACGCATACAACGAATCCGAGTTCCTGATCGAGTGGGCCGAGACCACGAACGGTCCGTGGAACGTGCTGACCAGCGTTCCCGCCAAGACAGACCCCGCTCCCAGCACCGTGACGTACACTGATACCAGCATCTGGGCGGGGACGCGGGTATACCGCGTGACTGCGAGAAACGTGTCGGGCAACACCGTGCCCAACTTCCCGGGCTTGAGCGCGGACGCCGCACCGTCGAATACGGCTCCGTAAGGTGCCCATGTAAGAGGTGAGATACTCGAGCCGCCGCGTACACCGGACCTGACAGAGCGCGGCGGTTTGAGTTGGGCTCGAAAGTCAATAGCAAAGGGTCACAGGAAGAAAGGGGTGCTATAAAAATGATGCGAAAGGGAGCGGTGCGTAGGGTAGCAGCCGCGGTTGTACTGGCGAGTATTATTGCGGCCGGTGTCATCATCGCCGGCTGTGGGACGGCCACGGTGGTCGTCGCGACCACGAGCGAGACGGCGGAGTCGCCATTGTACGCTCAACTGGTGGAGCGGTTCGAGAAGGATTACGGGGTGACGGTGAAGACCGAGACCTACGCCAGCAGCGTGGAGGTGCTGGAGGCCGGGGCGCAGGGCAAGGCCGATGCCCTGCTGGTCAGCAACAAGGCGGCGCTGGACGAGTGGATTAACCAGGGATACTCTCTATCCGCTAACGACGTTTTCTACAGCGAATTCCTCGTCATCGGCCCGGAGGCGGACCCGGCACAGGTAAGGGGCCTCGACTGCCCCGCCAAATCTTGTAAGAAGATCGGTATGGCGGGATTGCCGTTCGTCGCGCGTGGTGATGGGTCGGACCTGGATGCCAAGGTGAAGGGTTACTGGGTGAAGAACGGGCTCAATCCCGTCGGCCAGCCCTGGTACACTCCAGATGGTGGGGACATGTTGGCCACCCTGCAGTTGGCCGGTGAGCAGCAGGGCTACACCGTCTGCGATACGTCCACCTGGCTCGAGAACAAGGGTGATATCCCGCTGACCGATCTGGTCGTGAAGTGCACCATGCTCATGAACCAGTATTCGCTGGTCGTGATCGATCCCGCCAAGTTCCCCGATCTCGAGCTGTACACGGAGGGAGCCGAGAAGCTAGCGGAGTTCATGATCGGTGAAGCAGGCCAGGAGATGACCGGCGCTTACCAGGAGTCGGGAGTGGTCATTTATTATCCCAACGCCACCAAGCAGGCCGACGAGCAGCAGACATCGATGTAATAGCTATGGTGAGCAAAGACTCGTATCATCGAGGAGGACTTAGATGAGGAGACTCTTCTTAGCATGCTGCGCAGCGTTGGTGGTAGCGGCGCTACTCATGGGCGGCTGCGGAAGTGGCTCGGGAACGGGGAGCACGGTGAGCTCGACCGGTAACGCAGCGTTGGAGAACGCGACGCAGGTAACGGTGGAGGAGATCGCCAAGAACCCGCAGGCGTACGACAGCGTGATCGTGACCACCGAGGGATACTACGCGGTCGGCTACTGCTCGGCCTGCTTCCTCCTGAAGGACGGCGTCTACGCGGTGAGGGTGGAGGTGAGCGACGCCGCGCCACTCCCGCCGGAGTCGAAACTGCACACACGCATGCAGGTGACGGGGAAGATATACGTCGCCCAGGAGTCACCGAACATCGTCGCCGAGAATATCACCTACAAATAGCGAAGCAACACTTTGGGGTCAGGAGCCTGTTGCATAAACCCCGTCGTTGGCTGATCTACTAGTGGGGTCGTGTCTTC
>CAYHAT010000378.1:0-3444 GCA_964354675.1 uncultured Actinomycetota bacterium
GCGTGTACCTGACCAGCAACGCCATCAGCCAGGTTATCGGGGGCAACATCGCCGGCCTGGGCAACGTCATCTCCGGCAACGGCGGGGGCGGCGTCAGGATCGATGGCAGCGGGTGCAGCCTCTACGGCAACTACATCGGCACCGACAAGTTCGGGGTCGGCTCGCTCCCCAACGTGGGCAGCGGCGTTTTCATCACCGGCGGCAGCGGCAACACCATCGGGGGAAACACCGCCGATCACCGCAACATCATCTCCGGCAACACCCAGAACGGCATCTATTTTATCGGCTCCAACGATAACCACATCGTGGGCAACTACCTGGGCATAAATGCCAACGGAAGCTCCCGGGCCAACGGCTACAGCGGCGTTTTCATCACCGGCGGCAGCGGCAACACCGTAGGTGGTTCCGGCGGCGGGGAGGGCAACGTCATCTCCGGCAACATCCAGCACGGCGTCTATCTATGGAACTCTACCGGCAACAACCTCTACGGCAACCGTATCGGCACCAACCCGGGCGGGACCACTGCCGTCCCCAACGGCTTGCACGGCGTCTACGTCTACAACTGCGATAGCCCCAACAACATCGGAGGCTGTAACTCGGGGGAGGGCAACGTCATCTCCGGCAACAGCCGTTACGGCATCGACATCTACGGATCCTATTACCAGAACGTCTGGGGCAACTTCATCGGCACCGATGCGGCCGGGACTCCCTTCTTGGGGAATGGAGGTGGTGGGAACGGTGGCGGCTTGCGCATCACCAGCTTCGCCAGCAATAACACCATCGGGGGCAACACCTCCGGCCACCGCAACGTCATCTCCGGCAACACCGGCAGCGGTGTCACCGTTGATAACTTCTCATACCACAACAGCATCATGGGGAGCTTCATCGGCACCAACGCGGCCGGGACCGCCGCCACCCCCAACAGCGCGAACGGCGTGTACATCCAGGGCTCCGCCACCGACAACACCGTCGGGGGCGACGTCACCAGCGGGCAGGGCAACGTCATCTCCGGCAACGGCGGCAACGGCGTCAATATCGACGCCAGCAGCAGCAACTACATATACGGCAACTACATCGGCACCGATGCGGACGGCACCGGTGCCCTGCCCAATGGAAGTGGCCCCAACGGAGCGCCCGGGGTCAAGTTGACCAATGGGGCCTCCGGCAACTTCATCGGGGGCACCGGCACCGGGCAGGGCAACGTCCTCTCCGGCAACAGCGACAGCGGCGTCGCCATCGATGCCTCCTCCGGCAACACCGTTGCGGGCAACTACATCGGCGCGGACAGGAAGGGTCAGGTCGGTCTGGGAAACAATGGCAATGGCATCACCATCTCGGGAGGCGGCACCAACACCATCGGAGGCGCCAGCAAGGAAGCCCGCAACATCATCTCCGGCAACGGCGGAAGCGGAGTCTCGACCCTCCTTTCCTCGGCAAACCTGGTATACGGCAACTATATCGGCGTCGACGTATCCGGGACTGCCGAGATGAACAACAGGGGCAGCGGGGTGCTCGTCCAGGGGGGGTCCGGCAACGCCATCGGGGGCTCCGGCGGCGGGGAGGGCAACGTCATCTCCGGAAACGGCAGGAGCGGCGTATGCATCAACGCCTCCACCGGCAACAGCGTCAGGGGCAACTGCATCGGCGCCGGCGCGGACGGGACCACCCCCGTGCCCAACGGAACCGACGGCGTGTCCAGCGGCGTGGCCCTGGAAAACAATGCCAACAGCAACGCCGTCGGGGCCACCGGGGACGGCGCCAACCTGATCGCGTACAACCTCCAGGCCGGGGTGGGCATCACCACTTGTACCGACTGCGAGGTGAGCTTCAACCAGATACGCGACAACGGGGGTTGCGGCGTGGTGGTATGGGACGCAGCCGCCATCCGCGACAAGATCAGCCACAACTCCATCTACGGCAACGGGAGGCTGGGGATAGACCTCCTGGGTGACGGGGTGACCCCCAACGACGGCGACAACGACAATCCGGCCAAGCCCAACCGGGGCTACAACTTCCCGGAGTTCGCGGCCGCCGAGTTCCCCATTGTCGGGGGCAACACCTACGTGTCCGGCACGGCACCCCCCAATGCGCTGGTGGAGTTGTACTGGGTGGGGATGAGCCCCGACGGCAGCGGCCACGGCCAGGGGGACACCTGGCTGGGGCAGACCACCGCCGACGCCAGCGGCGACTTCTCCGCCGTCCTGCCCACTCTGGCGGACGGCGACAAGATATCGGCAGTCGCCATCAGTCCTACGGATGACGTATCGGGAGCGGGTAACACCAGCGAGTTCTCCGCAAACGCCACCGCCAGGACCGGCTTCACCGTGGATGCCTCGGTGAGCGGAGGCAACGGTGCGGTGGACCCCGCCAGCCAGATGGTCATCCAGGGCAACGACGCCAGCATCGACCTGCAGCCCGCTGCCGACTACCATGTCTCCTCCATCAGCATGGACGGTGTTCCGATCGCCATCAACGACCCTTTCGTCATCGCCAACATGCAGGCGAATCATACCGTGGTGGCCACCTTCGCGCCGGATGTCGTCCCCACCGTCTTCTACTTCGCGGAGGGATACACCGGGACCGGTTTCCAGGAGTACCTCTGCCTGGGCAATGCGTCCGGCGACCCCATCACGGTGAAGACCACCTACCTCTACAAGGACGGCACCACCAAGGAGGACACCTACGGCGTGCCGGGCAATTCCCGCCTCACCGTCAACGTGAACCAGGCGGCGGGTGCCGACAAGGACGTGTCCATAAAGTGCGAGTCGGATAACCCCTTCATCGCGGAGCGGCCCATGTACTTCGACTACCAGGGCAAGTGGACGGGGGGACACGACGCGTTGGGGGCGACCTCCACCGCGGGCACCTGGTATTTTGCCGAGGGATACACCGGCGCTGGCTTTGATGAGTGGATCTGCGTGCTCAACCCCGGGGACTCCGAGGCCGGCCTCACCTTCCACTTCCAGACCCAGGAAGAGGGGGAGAAGAAGGTGGAGGGCTTTTCTGTCCCCGCTCACTCCCGCGGCTCCTTCAAGGCAAACGCCCTCTTGGGAGGGGCATATCAGACTTCGCTCACCCTCGAGTCCACCCAACCGGTGGTGGCCGAGAGGTCCATGTACTTCTCTTACCAGGGCACCGGGGGCTGGGGTTGGACGGGAGGACATTGCGTCATGGGCGCTTCCTCGCTGGCCACGGATTACTACTTCGCCGAAGGATCTACCCGTGGAGGGTTCGAAGAGTGGCTTACCCTGCAAAACCCCGGGGCCGCAGATATCACCATCCATGCCGTCTACTACCTGAAGGAAGGCGCGCCGGTAGAGAAGGACTACCCGGTGCCCGCGGGCAAGCGCTCCACCGTGCTGGTGAACTCAGGAGACGGGGTGGGCGCGGAGAAGGACGTCTCGGTGCTGCTCACCTGCCCCACCCCGTTCCTGGCCGAGCGTC
>CAYHAT010000379.1:0-3440 GCA_964354675.1 uncultured Actinomycetota bacterium
GACACCGTGCTGGTGGTGCACGCCCAGCGCTTCTCCACTTTCACTCCCAACGAGCAGGCACGCTACTTCTCCATCGCCGGCTCGGACATCGAATGGGAAGTGCCCTTCGGCATGACCTACAACTCTTTAGCGGCGATGATCACCCAGGCCTACATGAGCATCACCGGGACTTCCATCGAACAGGTGGCCGCGGTGTGCGTGGCCAACCGCCGCTGGGCCATGCTGCAGCCAAATGCCATGTTCAACAACAAGGAGATCACGGTGGAGAAAGTGGTGGGCGCCCGCATGGTCTCCTACCCGCTCACCACCCTCATGTGCAACGTGCTGGGGGACGGCGGCACCGCCTTCATCATGACCACGGCGGAGAAGGCGAAGAAGGTGTGCGACAAGCCGGTCTACGTCCTCGGCGAGGCCTCCGACTACTCCCACCGCACCATCACGCGGGCGGGGATGAGAGACTTCGCCTCCATGGCGGAATACCTCTCCCCCATCGCCGCAAGGGCTTTCGACCGCAGCGGCCTGGGGCCCAAGGACATGGATATCTTCCAGATCTACGGCTCCTACCCCTGCATCCAGCTCATCATCATGGACGCCCTGGGCATGTGGGAGCCCGGCACCTCCGGCGCACTGGTGGAGTCCGGCGAGACCTCGCCCGGCGGCAAGTACCCGGTGACCACCAACGGCGAGGCTCTCTCCTTCGGACACACCGGCACCGGCGTCGGCATCGCCCTCCTGGCGGAATCGGTCCGGCAGCTGCAGGGCAAGGCAGGCAAGGCCCAGGTGGAGGGCGCGAAGTTCATCATCGAGAACACCGGCGGCGGGGCCTTCATGGACTGCCATTTCACCGTCCTGGGCAACGAGATACCCGGCTAGGAACGAGAGGAGGTAGAACATGAGCCAGTACGAGACCATCAGCATCGATACCATCAAGGCGATGATGAACCTCAGCGACGAGGACCTGAAGAAGCCCCTGCCCATACCTACGAAGTGGTCCAAGCCCTTCTGGGACGCCGCGAAAGAGCACCGGTTGGTGCTCAGGAAATGCAGCAATTGCGGCAACATCGACCACCCCCCTTACCTCTACTGCACTGCCTGCCAGGCCGACGAGCACGAGTGGATCGAGGCACAGGGCAAGGGGACGCTGTTCGCTTACGCCATCAACTACTTCGGCGTGCCCTTCCCCTTCTGGGCCGACCTGCCCTACGCGCTGGGCATGATCGACGTGGCGGAGGGCGTGCGCATGATCTCCAACATCGTGGAGTGCGAGTTCGAGGAGTTGGAGAACGGCATGGAGCTGGAGGTGGTCTTCGACGACGTCACGGACGAGATAACCCTGCCCAAGTGGAGGCCGGTAAAGAAGTGATGGTCGGGATTAGGAGGTAATCGCCATATGGCAGAGAAAAAGACGGCGAAGAAGGGAGAGTTCAAGAACCTGCTCTCCCCCATCGAGATCAAGGGTGTAGAGATACGCAACCGCATCGTCATGGCGCCGATGAACACCGTGATGTCGCTGGACAACCGCGGGTATGTCAACGAGCAGATCCTCGCGTACTACGCCGCCCGCGCCAAAGGGGGCTGTGGCCTCATCATCACGGAGTGCGTGCTGGGTACGAAGCTGGCGGCCAAGTTCCCGTTCACGTCTAACCTGCACTGCTACGAGGTTTCCTTCGCCCCCGGGCTCCTGGAGCTGTCGGAAACCATCCACGCGTTCGGGGCCCGCACCTTCATCCAGATGTCGATCGGCTTCGGCCGCCAGGGTCACGCCCATGACGGCTCCCGGCCCCCGGCACCTTCGGCGATCCCGTACCAGGTCCCGTTCGAGCTCCTGGCGACCGGCTTTCCCGAGGTGCTGATGAAGTACCCGGTCCTGGCCCCTATGTCTATGGGGAGCATCCCCTACGAGATGAGCATAGACGAGATCCATGCAGAGCAGGACGAGTTCGCCAACTCCTGCATATTCGCCATGATCGCTCAGTATGACGGGATAGAGCTCCACGCGCCCCACGGCTACCTCGAGCACCAGTTCCTCTCCCCACGTACCAACAAGCGTACGGACATGTACGGCGGAAGTCTCGATAACCGCATGCGCTTCCTGGTCGAGGTCTACCTCAAGGTGCGGGAGGCGGTGGGCCCGGACTTCATCGTAGGGATGCGCATGTCCGCCGACGAACACATGCCGGACGGCTTCACCCACGAGGAGGCGCTCTATGCCGCCCGGGTCATGACTCAACTGGGCGTTGATTACGTCCACCTCTCGGATGGTTCCTACGAGGCGCTCAAGTACTTCTTCCCCGCTAAGGACGGGACGATGCTCGACGAGGCGGCTAACTTCAAGCAAGCCGTCCCGGTACCGGTGATAGTACCCTCCATCCACGACCCGAAGAACGCGGAGAAGGCGATCGCGAGCGGCAAGTGCGATATGGTGTCGTTCGGCAGGCAGATGCTGGCCGACCCGGAATACGGCAACAAGGTTGCGGGGGGGAAGCCGCAGGACATCAAGCGGTGCAAGCGCTGCAACGAGTGCCTCATGCGGGCGGAGATCGGCATGCCGGTGCGTTGTGTCGTCAACAAGAACCTCGGCCGTGAGAAGTACATGCCCGAGTACTGGCGCCCGCCGGTGAAAGCGATGTCCGTCCACAAGATGAAGGTACCTGCCAGACTGCCGGACCACCTGCGCCATCATTAATGCTTTGACGGGATAGAAAGGAGGGCACGATGCCTGACTACCGATCTGTTCTATACGAGACAGAGGGCGAGGTTGCGAAGATAACCATGAACCGTCCCGACCAGCGCAACGCCATCAACCGGGAGCTGGCGGAGGAGCTGCTGGACGCCTTCACGCGGGTGAGGGACGAGAAAGCGGTCAAGGTGGCGGTGCTCACCGGGGCCGGCAAGTCCTTCTGCGCCGGCGGAGACCTCACCGTACTCCCCAGCTTCGATCACTACACCATCTTCGATTGGCTGGGCAGGACCGGCTTGGGCATCGTGAGGGCAATAGCCGAGTGCGAGAAGGTGGTGGTGGCCAAGGTAAAAGGACATTGCATCGCGGGTGGACTGGAGCTGGCCTTAGCTTGCGACCTCATCTACGCCAGCGAGAGGACCAAGTTCGGGGTTACCGAGATCACCATGGGCATCCTCCCCGGCTGGGGAGGGACGGTACGCCTGGCGAAGAGCCTGCCCATCTTCCGCGGCCGCGAGATACTGCTCACCGGGCGCAAGGACTATACCGCCAGCGAGATCTACGACATGGGCCTGCTGACGCGGGTGTACCCCGATGAGGAGTTCGACGCCGCGGTGGACGAGATGGTCGCGGTCATCAGCGCCAACCCCCAGGACTCGCTGCGCATGGGCAAGGCCGTGCTCAATCACTCCTTCGAGGGTATGCCCTGGGACGCCGCCATGGCCATCGAACGCGAGTCCATCGCCTGGCTGTTCCACTC
>CAYHAT010000380.1:0-3421 GCA_964354675.1 uncultured Actinomycetota bacterium
CGAGGTGCTGGCGGAGTTCCCCAGCCTCATCGACCCCAAGACGGGGGTTCCCCTCATGCAGCGCACCATCCTGGTGGCCAACACCTCCAACATGCCCGTGGCCGCCCGTGAGGCTTCCATCTACACCGGCATCACCCTGGCCGAGTATTATCGGGACATGGGCTATAACGTGGCCCTGATGGCTGATTCCACCTCCCGTTGGGGCGAGGCCCTGCGCGAGGTCTCGGGACGCCTGGAGGAGATGCCC
Organism: uncultured Actinomycetota bacterium; assembly: GCA_964354675.1. Lineage (GTDB taxonomy): Bacteria > Actinomycetota > Geothermincolia > Geothermincolales > RBG-13-55-18 > SURF-21. Next base: position 248 of record CAYHAT010000380.1, read on the forward strand.
GGCGAGGAGGGCTACCCCGCCTATCTCGCCACCCGCCTGGCCGACTTCTACGAGCGCTGCGGACGTGCGGTCTGCCTGGGCGGCGACGAGCGGATAGGCTCCATAACCGCCATCGGCGCGGTCTCCCCTCCCGGTGGCGACTTCTCCGAGCCCATGACCCAGAACTCCCTGCGCATCACCGGGGCTTTCTGGGCGCTGGACACTTCGCTGGCTTACCGGCGCCACTTCCCGGCCATCAGCTGGATCAAGAGCTACACGCTCTATCTGGACCAGATCCAGGAGTGGTACCTCAAGAACGTGTCCGAGGACTGGAGGGTCCTGCGCGATAAGGCCATGAGCCTGCTCCAGAAGGAAGTGGAGCTGCAGGAGATCGTGCAGCTTGTGGGACCCGACGCTCTGCCTGATTTCGCCAAGGCGGTGCTGGAGACCACCCGCATGCTGCGCGAGGACTTCCTGCAGCAGTTCGCCTTCTCAGACACGGACGCCTTCTGCTCGCTGCGCAAGCAGTACCTCATGCTCAAGGTCATCCTCGTTTACTACGACTGCCTGGAGGAGGTGCTGGTGCAGGGCGTGCCGCTGCGCCAGGCCACCGAGCACCCCATCAAGAACGAGATCGCGCGCATGAAGGAGATCCCCTCCGAGGACGCGGAGGAGAAGATATCGGATCTGATCGAGAGAGTCCAGTCGGAGCTCAGATCGCTGAGCGAGTGGTAGAGTGGTAAGAGCATAAAACGGGAGAGTTAAGATGTCTAACGGAAGCGCCTTCCTGGCAACGACGGAGTACCGCACGGTGGGAGAGGTGGCCGGGCCCCTGCTCTTCGTGAGCAAGGTGAAGGGTGCCTCCTACAACGAGATGGTGGAGATCCATTCCGCCGACGGTTCGACCAAGTACGGCCAGGTCATCGAGCTCTCGGGCGAGCTGGCCGTAGTACAGGTGTTCGGCCCCACGGCGGGGCTGGACGTGGACAAGACCAACGTGCGTTTCCGGGGAGAAGTGGCCAAGATGGACTGCTCGGTCAACCTCCTGGGGCGCGTCCTCAACGGCATGGGGCAGCCCATCGACGGGGGGCCGGAAGTCTTCCCCGAGGAAGAGCGGGAGATCTCCGGGTCGCCCATCAACCCCTGGAGCAGGGAGGAGCCCCGCGACTTCATCCAGACCGGCGTCTCCGCCATCGATGGTTTGAACACCCTGGTGCGTGGCCAGAAGCTCCCCATCTTCTCGGGAGCCGGCCTGCCCGGCAACGAACTGGCGGCGCAGATCGTGAAGAACGCCAAGATCGTGGGAGGAGAGGAGTTCGCCATCATCTTCGCCGCCATGGGCATCACCCGCCGGGAGGCCTCTTTCTTCCAGGAGAGCTTCGCCCGCTCGGGAGCCCTGGAGAGGGTGGTGTTCTTCCTGAACCTGGCGGACGACCCCACGGTAGAACGGCTGCAGACCCCGCGCTGCGCGCTCACCGTGGCGGAGTTCCTGGCCTTCCAGCACGACATGCAGGTGCTGGTCATCCTCACCGACATGACCAACTACTGCGAAGCCCTGCGCGAGATATCAACAGCGCGGGAGGAGGTGCCGGGCCGCCGCGGCTACCCCGGATACATGTACACCGACCTGGCCTCCATCTACGAGAGGGCAGGGCGCATCAAGGGCAAGCCGGGCTCCGTGACCCAGGTGCCCATCCTGGCCATGCCCGACGACGACATCACCCATCCCATACCTGACCTCACCGGGTATATCACCGAGGGGCAGATCGTGCTCTCGCGTACCCTGCACCGCCGGGGCATCTTCCCCTGCATCGACGTTCTACCCTGTCTCTCACGCCTCATGAACCTGGGGATCGGCGAGGGGCGCACCAGGGGAGATCATCGTGGCGTCGCCGACCAGCTCTACGCCTACTATGCAGAGGGAGTGGACCTGCGGCGCCTGGTGGCCATCGTGGGCGAGGAAGCCCTGACGGACATAGACCGCATGGCCCTGAAGTTCGCCGACGCCTTCGAACAGAACTACCTGGACCAGAAGGAAGAGAACCGCGAGTTGGACCAGACCCTGGAGCTGGGGTGGAAGCTCATCAGCATGATGCCCAAGGATTCCATCAAGCGCATCAAGATGGAATACGTAGACAAGAACTACAACCCGGAGATGGCGGAGGAGTTCGCCGCTACCGAGAGTTGATCCCGCAGCGCGGGGCGGAGAGAGGTAAATGGAACAAGTCCATCCGACCAGGAGCGAGCTGCTCAAGCGCAAGGCCAACCGTTCGTTGGCCGACCAGGGCATGAACCTGCTCAAACGCAAACGGGACGCCCTGCTGGCGGAGTTCATGCCTATCATCGACGAGACCATGCGACTCTCACTGCGCCTGGAGCGGGTGACCGCCGATGCCCAGTTCTACCTGGCCATGGCTAAGGCCAAGGACGGGGGACCCAAGGTGCGCTCCGCCTCCTACGCCGCCCAGGGCGAGATCATGGTGGACATCACCGGTACCCATGTCATGGGTGTGCCCATCCCGGTGATCCGCAAAGGGCAGAGCAGCATGCGCAACGTGCTCAAGCGGGGATACGGGATCACCGGGGTTTCCAGCCGGGTCGATTCCGCGGCTGAGAAGTTCGAGGAGATCATCGACGTGATCATCGAGTCCGCCGATATCGAGACCCGCCTGCGTCGCCTGGGTGAGGAGCTGCGCAAGACCAACCGCCGCGTCAACGCCCTGGAGAATATCGTCATACCCGACTATGACGAACAGATCAAGTTCATCCAGATGAGCCTCGAGGAGCGTGCGCGCGAGGACATCTTCCGCCTCAAGAAGGTCAAGAAAGCCCTGCAGCGCAAGGAAGCGGAACGCATGGAGAGGTTGAAGGCCTGAGTTGCCCGAGCCCGGGGGTAACGGTCCTCGCTTCGCACTCGCAGGGTGTAAATATCGTATAACCCCCGAGGTATCCCTGAGCGCAGCTTTTCTGTCGAGCATACTGCTCGCGAAGGTCGCTTCGGACCGACCCCCGGTTCTCGGGTAGGGGTTTTTATACAGGCGACACCCGGGCGTATCTTTTTCCCAACTAGCTGTGCATATGCCCTTTTGATGCTCTTTCAGGAAGTTCGTCGCTCCGACCGACCCCATAGGGTGTTCTTGCGACCCGGCGACAAGGCTGGTCGTCGTCGCAAGCTCCTCCGAGCACCTTGCTCGC
>CAYHAT010000381.1:0-3396 GCA_964354675.1 uncultured Actinomycetota bacterium
CCCGGGCACCACCCTGTTTACCAGGGGTTTTATTCTGAGGGGGATGGGGGAGACCTATGATCGAATCACCGCTGTGCCCAAAATTGTGCCCCAAAGTGTGGCCATAGGTTTCGACAGTAGTCTTAGGCGAAGGATATCAATAGAAGGTTAACCACTACAGAATATCGCTCTATTCATGATTCGACCCCTAAATCAGCTTGGCCAAGTTTACGGTGTTTCGATTATAGGAAGGTGTCCAATGCATCATCAGCTTTGGTGGCCAGCTCACTCGCCAATGAGCTTATGGCACTTGACAGCGAATACACCTTGCTTGCCAGGCTCTCGATGCGGGAGCAGAGGTCTGCAAAGTCCGCATCGTACTGCTGCCTGCTGGCGCCCTTCCAGTCGTATGTATACTCGCTGGAAACGGTGCTCAAGCGGTTGAGTAGATCTTCGATGGCGCCAGCAGCGTTTCCTAGCTGGTATGACAAGCTTTCCAACCCAGAAAGATCGAACCCTGGCGACATCGCTTCACCCACCTCTCCTTGCCGACAGATGCCGGCGATCGCCTCGGGGAGGAGAACAACCTTGTAACCTGTTCCGCCAATCGGTCCCGGATGAAGGGCCGGGAGCTTCTCGGTGTATCTCGGCTTCCGGCCGGTCGAATCGTCCTTTCATGTCACCACCATATAAAGGTCAGCCCATGAGCTCCGCCAATTCACTCCGCAGTTCTTCCCTGGTGGCCACCCCGCCGTCGACTAGGGGGTTATCGCCGCCGTCTGTTGGAGTGAGTATCCAGCAGCGCTCCGCGGATTTCAGGGTCAGGAACCCCCGGTCCACCCTCGCGACATCGCCCTCGTAATCCAGCCTCACCACCGTCCCCCGGGACTCTGTATTGATGAGGTCCGAGGAGAACGCCTTAAGGCTCTCCGCCTCCAGGCCGATGCCGGCCAGGTAACCCTCCAGCACGCCCTGGTCCTGGTTGGAGAGCTTACTCACGTTTTCGAGCTGCTCGGGAGTCAGCGAGACGGTGTAGCGTTTTTCGTCCAGCGATTCGGGCCAATCCATGAGCTCCTCTATAGAGGCACTCGCGGCTTCGGGACCGTCCAGGGGACGCAGTTCCTGCCCCAGCAGCCCCCTGTCCCTCACCCCAGCGCTGGCGCGGCCTCCGAAGTGGAAGGCCATGATCTCAATGCCTTCTCCCTTGAAGACGGTGGCCACCACCGAGACGTCGGGGCTGGCGATGGTCTCGACAAGGGCCTCGAGCGTGCCATCCAGAACCGCCTTCTGCTTCTCCTCGGACCAGCCCACCAGTCCCCTGGCCAGAAGCGAATCGAAGGCCGCCAGCAGCCGCCCCTTGACCTCGCTGGCGTCGATCTTCCCCAGTACGTTGGCGACATGCCTCTTCGCCGCCTCCTCCTGCCCGACGAGGATTAATGACATGGCGACCTCGTCTATACCCAGTGAAAACACCACGTTTTCCATCCCGGCTCCTTACGCTCTAATCTTCCCCGGCTTTCACAAGAGGCTGTCGCAGAAATCGTCGATCGTGTTTCCAGCCCAGCCTACCGCGTCAGAGACTCCATCGGCGGCCGCTCCCACCCCGTCTGTGATTCCACCAACGATATCCCTTTTAAGGTCGCTATTATCAAACTCATCCATAATAATACTCGCTGTCCAACCAACAACAATGGAGCCCACAAACCCCCCGATGACGGTCCCCACCCCCGGGCATATCATCGTTCCAATCGCCGCTCCCGCCACTCCTCCCCCATAGCCCGCTGCGGTCACCAAGCCGCTCTCCACGGCGTCCACTGCAAGGACGGTAGCAAACTCCCCCCCGTCGTAATCGTTCCAGTCATCAGTTACCCTAAACGCGTAGTCTACGGCGAATCCGACCCCTGCTCCTACCTTACTTACTCCTTTGTCAAATTTTTCATACTCTTTTAAGTATTTCCCAGCGAATGTTGCCCTTTCTCTTAGAGAAAAAGTAGCAAATTTAGCCCAGCCTTCTTCTGAGATGTTAAGCCAAGCCCCGGCCATATTCGCATGGCCCAATTCAGCTACAAGATTGATCGCGCCGTCCGTTCCGTAGCCTAATATGTTCTTCGCATCACTGATGGACATCGAACCGTTGACCATCCTGCCGAAGATAGAACCGGCGAACATCGAACCGGCGAACATCGAACCGGCGAACATCGAACTCTCTATAAGCATCGCATCGGTGGGTGATGGGCCACCGCCCTCCATCAGGAAGTAGTCATAGCCATCCAGATATGCGAAAGCCATCGCCTTTTGCTGCAGGAAAGCGGCGAGATCGGACATGGCGTCGACGCAAAGCTGCAGATCGCTGTTGGTGGGGATATAAGAGATCACGCGGTTGCGCACCGCGTCCGGTAGTAGATTTATCACACCGCCGATGCCCGATGCAGCGGCCAGGAGGTTTGAGGGCTCAGCATTTATCTTTCCGGCCAGGGTCCAGAGCTTTTCCGGATCCACCCATATCTCATCGGCCATCGAAGATACTCCTCTTCAGAGCGGTAAGGCTGCAGGCTCGCAACCTAATCAAGGCGAACGATCACTCTACAGAAACTACCATCAACCGCATTCCCCGGCTCAAGGGCCCGGGGAAGCCGTTTCCCGTAAATATCAGTGGGTCGTGTCCGCCTGCTCGAAGTTGTTGGCGATGGTCTCGAGCGCCGTGGCCACCTGGTCCATCGCAGCCCGCGACTCGGTGAGGATCTGGTTCGCTTGCTGGTAATCCGCCATGAAGTTCTCCTCGGACATGCCCTCCCATATGCTGTACAGGCCCTGTAGCTCGGTGTCCAGCCGCGACTTCACCTGCTCGACCTCGTTTCCCTTATCCCTGAACAGCCTGGCCACGTCCCTCGTCTCCGCGACGTTTATCCTGATCATGGTCTAGACCTCCTTATCAAGCGTTATCCGCCGAGCGGAAACGGGTGGCGATGTTCTTGAGGGAGGTCTGGACGCTCGTCAGCAGTTCGGGGACTTTGTTGAGTGACGTCTCCGTCTGGGAGTACTCGCCTAAGAACTTCGTTTCCGCCTGCCCCTCCCAGCCTGCGCTCAGGGAATCCAGGCGGCTTCTGCAGGTGGTGATGATCTGGCGGATTATCTCCGCCTCGCTCTGGAACTTGCCAGCGACGGTATCCAGTTGCTCCGGGTCTACGGCGATCCTGTCAGCCATATGCCCCCCCTCCTTTTTCTCGATGAAGCAGCACGATGTGAATGCATATATTCTATGGAGTTGTAACATAGGGTGTCAAATTAGTCAGCGGGGATAGAGGCACGCGTGTATTCTGCCTACAATGCGCTACAAATATGGTTCTTCTCCCAGAAGTGTAGGTAGCGGGAGATGATAACTGGGGCAACACTTTGGGGTCAGACCTCAAAAATTGC
>CAYHAT010000382.1:0-2116 GCA_964354675.1 uncultured Actinomycetota bacterium
AATGGTGGAGGCGGGGGGAGTCGAACCCCCGTCCAGAAACCCGGCCAGGTGGGCTCTACGAGCGTATTCGCCGCTTAATTTTCACCACCGGTTCGCCCGGCGAAGGGCCTACCGGAGGCTATCCCGGAAAAGATGTCCCTCAGCCTTAACGGGAGTGGGGCTTTTGGTGATCCCGCTGCATGACGCCCCTTCCCCGGTCGCGGGCCTCCCGGGGAGGAACGGGTCGCTTACGCGGCCAGTGCTAACTCGCTGTCAGCGTTTATATTGTTTTCCCGATTACTGACGAGGCTCGGGCCCCCGGCTCGCTCCCGCGCTGCCCGCCGATCCCTGTCGAAGCCGTTTCGCCCCCAGATTTTCAAGGTTCTAAATAATACTTATATCTATATTCTATCACTCATCGCGTACTTTGCCGGCCGACTTTATCATCCTCTCCATGTCCCGGCGGGCCTCTCTGTCCATGATATCCCGACGTCGGTCGGCCTTGGCCTTTCCCCGCGCCAGCCCCAACTCGACCTTGATCTTTCCCTTCTCGTTCAGGTAAAGGCTCAAGGGGACCAGGGTGTACCCTTTCTCGGCGACCTTGCCCTGCAGCCGCTGTATTTCCTGCTTGTGCATGAGCACTTTCCTCGCGCGCAGGGGCTCGTGGTTGAAAGCGCCGCCATGGCTGTAGGGGGCGATGTGCATGTTCTCGACATACAGTTGCCCGCCCTGCATCCTGGCGAAGCTGTCGCGCAGGTTGGCCCTCCCTTCGCGGATGGATTTGACCTCCGAGCCGAGGAGGGAGAGGCCCGCCTCGAATCTCTCCTCTATGTGGTAGTCGTGCCTGGCCTTACGGTTCTCGGCCAGCGTTTTTATCCTGCCCATGCTTTCCTCCTGCCGTTATGGCTTTTAATATCATACCGCAAGCCCCGCGCGGTCAGGAAACGGCGGCCGGTTGCACGCCTTGCCCGCCGGCGGCCTGGAGCATGCGAGGCGATGATGCAGGATACGGCGAATAAGAAGAAATCAGACGAAAACGTATAGAGATACACTCGGTTGGCCGATTAATAGGTCGTACAAGGAGGATCCAAGACATCTTCGGAGGTGAGAGGATGAAAAAGCGCGGTGGACACGAGATGAGAAAATTCCTCCTCTACGTCTCCGCCCTGGTAGTGGTGCTCATAGTGGCAGTAATAATCTATACCACACTCGATTCCATCAACCGTATCAACCAGGAGGCGGAGAGGGAGAAAGCGAGCGTGGAGGAAGCACTGGTATCCTACCTGGCGGTCTCCGCCGAGGCTTCGGCGGGCCTGGCGAGGGACCCCATAATCTCGCGGGTCTTCAGCGAGGAGATGACATCATCCTTCGCCAGGGGAGACATGTCCATGATCTCCCAGTTCCTGGCCGCCATCCTGCGCCCCCTTTATGACGCGGAATATACGGCAGTGGTCGTGGATGGAGAAGTGGCGGCCGCAAGCGTGGCAAAGGGGCTGGATTTCGACGACTTCCCGACACGGATGCCGGGGGAGGGAGACGAGGTCACCTACGAGGTCCTGGACTCACTCGGCGGTATGGGGGGGTATTACATCTCCTTCTACCGTCCCTTTACCATGCCGGGAGTCGATGGGTTCCTAAATTTCGTAGTAGACAGGACCGAGCAGATCGAGGCCATCGATGCCAAGTACGACCAGGAGCGCTCCGACCTCATCACCCGCCAGATCATCATCGGGGTGGTGGCCATCCTGGCAGCCCTGCTCCTCACCCTCCTGGGGGTGCGCGTCCTGACCCGCCGCTATATCACCGGACCCATAGAGGAGCTGGCCGACACCTCACACCGGTTGATCGAGGGCACCTTTGATGGCGAGATAAAGGTGGTGGAGGACAGCGACTACGTCGACATCCAGCGCCTCCTGCAGAGTGGCAAGGTGCTCATGGAGAAGATGGAAGAGGTCGACCGCGAACAGTAAGAAAGGCGTCAAACCGGCCCGGGCCTAGGGGTAACGGTCTCGCTCCGCTAACACGCTCCACTCCGACCGACCCCATAGTTCCCGGGCCAGTCGGTCATCATGTAGTTTCTTGCGGCCCGGGCCTAGGGGTAACGGTCTCGCTCCGCTAACACGCTCCACTCCGACCG
>CAYHAT010000382.1:2216-3365 GCA_964354675.1 uncultured Actinomycetota bacterium
ACCCCATAGTTCCCGGGCCAGTCGGTCTTATCTGTAGGGCTACGCACGATACAAATCCTTAAACTCCCTTACCGCTGAACACGCACGTTTCGGTTTCTTGGCGAGGTTGCTGTGATCGACCCATTAGTTTCCCGGGCAAGGTTATTGAGGTGTTCGGAGTGCTATGCTATACGCCAGGTATAATCGGTATTGATGAACAACAATCGATTGATTGCAGCGCGAAAGCGCCAGAGCCGTCCTCGGCGCGACGGTGTCCAGCGCCTTCACATTTCCGAATGTGAAGGCCTGGCACGCGTACGTCCCGATAGAACTTCGATTCTCGTAAAGCTCTCAAAGGACCTCTACCGCATAAGGGGTGCTTTCGGGTCCAATATCTACCTCATAACCGAGAACGGGCTGACCCTGATAGATGGAGGTTTCCCACTGGACCTGCCCGCCATCCACCTCGGATTAAGACCCCTGGGCGCGAAGCCAAGCGATATAGACCTGGTCATCGCCACCCACTACCACGGGGACCACACGGGCACGGTGGCGGGCCTGCAGAGGAGGTACGGGGTGCACGCCGCCATACACCGGGAGGATGGTGCTTATGCAAGCAGGCAACGTCCCCAGGAGACGACTGAGGTGGCCCTCGTGAAACTGCTCTTCTATACCGCGCTGTGGCCGCTGTTCCGTTACCGCCACTTCCAGCCCGATCGGTTACTCGAGGAAGGGGACGTCGTGGAGCTGCTGGGAGGACTGGAGGTGTTACATACGCCGGGCCATTCCCCGGGCAGCGTCTGCCTGTTCGGAGGCAAACGTGGAATCCTCTTCAGCGGGGACCTGGTGCGTAACGAGAAAGGCGTTCTCGAGGGCCCTCCCCCCCATTTTACCCCCGACGAGCCCGCGGCATGCCGGTCCCTGCAGAGAGTATCGGCCCTCGATTTCGATATGCTCTTGCCCGGTCATGGCGAGGTCATAAGCAAGGGAGCTGGCGAGCTTTATCGCACCTTCCTGGGGGAGGGGAAGATCTGGCCCCTGGGGGCATGTAGGCACGCTAACTACAGGTTCAGTTGAAGTAATTGGATAAGGATGAGCACGGAAGTGTGCCTATACGACCGTAATGGATACCAGCGTTACGTAGGGGCGTAGCCTATATTAGAAACCCCT
>CAYHAT010000383.1:0-3360 GCA_964354675.1 uncultured Actinomycetota bacterium
CTATCACCTGGCCGGTCTGGAAGAATCAGCGGGGGAGTCTTACAACCTGGTGGACGATTTCTCCCATTTGACCATCCGCGACCTCTTGACCGTGGCCGCGGTGGTGTTAGAGAAGCCGGCGCTCACGCTTCTCCTCCCCAATGCAGTGGTGGGTTGGTTCATGCAGTGGCTGGCCAACTTCACCTCGGCCCATGATTGGATGAAGGTGGAGGGACGCCCGCTCATGGAGCAGGACTTCATATACCTCCTGCATATGGACGGTTACGCCAGCAACGCCAAGTTGAAATCCACCGCTTATCGCCTGCAGTATCCCGATTGGCGCATCGGCCTGCTGGAAACCTCCCGCTGGTACCGCGAGCGCGGCTTGTGGTAGATGAAAACGAAAGCCGTTGCTTGATCCGCCGGTGAGGGGTTGACCGGGTTTCAGCGCGTTTTCCCCGTCGGTGTTTTCCTTTTCGCTCCCTTGCGGGCGGCGAGGCCTTTCATTATCCACATCGGGATCAGGGTCAATATGTCCTCCCGGCAGAAATCCTCCTCCCGCATGGTGGAGGCGTAGGAAAAGGCCTCGAAGATCTTGTACAACACGTAGGCGATGATGCGCGGGTTGCCGGGCTCGATCTCGCCTCCGTCTATCCCCCTGCGCACGTAGTCCTCTATGACCGACACGTAATGGTCTTCGACGGTGAAGATATGCTTGAGGATGCGCGGCGATACCATGTCCACGTCGCGCCGCAGCATGCTGTCCAGATAGGGGTGGACCTCCAGGTATTCCAAGGCGCCGGTAAAGATCATCTCCAGCTGTTTAAGCACGCTGGGCTCGTCCTTGACCCGGCGGTAGAGGAACCGCTCCATGTCCAATGCTTCCTGCCCCAGGAGTGCGTAGAATACGTCCTCCTTGTTCTGGAAATAAAGGTAGATGGTGCCTTTGCTGATGCCCGCGTCGCCGGCGACCTCCTCCATGGTGGTCTTGGAGTAGCCGAAGCGCTGGAAACGGTTTTTCGCCGCCTCCATGATCATCCGCCGGCGTTCCTCTTTCTCCTCTTCGGTGATGCTCCTCACGTTTCCCATTCATCCACCAGCTTATGCCGCCTCTCCAGTATTAACCGTTCCCATTATCCTTGCGGGATGTCACTGCGTGCAAGCAGCCGCTCACGCCGCAACGGCCTGCAGGATCGTAGCTTTCTCAATCCACCATGGCGTAGCCGCCATTGCACGAGAGCACCTGGCCGGTGATGAAGGTGACGTAATCGGAGCACATGAGCATGACGGTGTTCGCGGCGTCCTCCATCTCCCCGATGCGCTTCATGGGGTAGCGCTTGACCATCTTCGGCTCCATCTCCGGGTTCGCCGCCATGAGCCCGCCTATGAGCTCGGTGCGGATGGTCGAGAAGCAGACGCAGTTTACGAGGATGTTGTTGCGAGCGACCTCCTTGGCCACCGCCTTGGTGAAGCCGACCACCCCCGCCTTGGCGGCGGAATAAGCGGCGAGCATAGGCTCTCCCACCCGCCCGGCGTCCGAGCAGATGTTGATGATCTTGCCCGCGCTGGCCTCGATCATGTGGGGGAGGGCGGCGCGGCAGCCGTTCATCACGCCGTAGAGGCAGATACCGATGTCAAAATCCCAGTCCTCGCGGGAGGACATGATAAAGGGCTTGGGGATGCCCGTCCCCGCGTTATTGACCATGATGTCCACGCGGCCGTACGCGGCGACGGCGGCATCGACCATCACCTCCATCTGGCCGTAGTCGCGCACGTCGGCCCCTACCGCGATGGCTCGACCCCCCGCCTCCACGATCTCCTGTGCTTTGCTCTCCGCCCTGGAGGGATCGATATCGCTCACCGTAAGCAGGCCGCCCCGGGCGGCCATCTCCGACGCTGTTCTTCCACCCACGCCCGCCCCCGAGCCGGTGATGACGATGGACTTGTCCGTGAAATTCATTACCTTCCTCCTTTGAGCACTAAACCGCCAGGATATGGATGCCCATGGCCGCTTCCTCGGGCTCGATGGCCCCTCCCCCGTTCTGGGTGAGGCCGACCTTCGCCCCCTCCACCTGCCTGTCGCCTGCCTCGCCCCGCAGCTGCCAGACGATCTCAGCTATCTGGGCCAGGCCGGTGGCGCCGACCGGATGCCCCTTGCTCTCCAGCCCCCCGCTGGTGTTTATGGGGATCTTTCCCCCCAGGGCGGTGGCCCCCGTCTCGGCGAAGGGGCCTCCCTCCCCAAGGGAGCAGAAGCCCAGGTTCTCGCAGGCGGACAGCTCCGCGTAGGAGGTGGCGTCGTGCACCTCCGCCACGTCGATGTCCTGCGGCCCCAAGCCGGCCATCTCGTAGGCTTTTTCCGACAGGCGGCGGCAGATGTGAGGCCCATCTGGATCCCGGTCCATCCCCGAGCCGAGGATGGAAGCGAGGATCTTTACCGGCCTTGCCCCGTTGAGCCGGTTGAGGTGATCTCCGCTGCAGATCACCGCGGCGGCGGCACCGTCCCCGATGGGCGAGCACATGGCCCGGGTGAGGGGGAAGGTGACCTCCTTGTCCGACAGCACCTCCTCCACGCTGTATTCCACGCGATACTGGGCGCGCGGGTTCATGGTGCTGTGGTGGTGGTTCTTGGAAGCGATCACCGCCAGTTGGCGCTGCGTGGTCCCATATTTCTCCATGTGCCGCCGCGCCTCCCTGGCGTAGATATCCATGAAGATGGTGTGGGGGTTCTGCCCGCTCTGCAGTGCCTCTGCGATCAGCTTCATGCTCTCCTCCACATCGGTGCCGCCGATGAAGGACTGCATGACCTGAGCCTTATCGGGATGGTAGATCTTCTCCATGCCCAGCGCGAGGGCCACCTCGCATTGGCCGGAGGCTACGTACAACCAGGCGTTGTGCAGGGCGGTGGAGGCGCAGGCGCAGGCGTTTTCCACGTTGATCACCGGGATGCCCCCGATACCCAAGGGACGCAGCACTACCTGCCCGCGGATGGTCGTCTGCCCGCTGTAAGCCCCCCACCCGGAATTTCCCACCGCCGCGAAACCGAGCTCTTCCTTGGGGATGCCGGCGTCCACCAAGGCCGCCCCCACCGCCTCGGCCGCCAGTTGCTTCATGCCGGTCTCGAGGAACTTCCCGAAGGCGGTCATCCCTACACCGATGATATAGACGTCGCGCATGATCTCCCTCCCTCGTTTCTCAGGACGTACAAACAGAGGCCCTCCGCATGAGTTTAATATATTAATGACTCAAAATGATAAATAGTCATTTATAATATACAGATATGCCCGCTCTTTTGTCAATGTGGGGGCTCCACATGTTAACTAAAACTCAGGTTCTTCTCCGAAAAGTGTGGGTAGTGGGGAATGATAACGGGGCAACACCTTG
>CAYHAT010000384.1:0-3358 GCA_964354675.1 uncultured Actinomycetota bacterium
GGGCTTGTCCCCGCATGGGGGCTTGTCCCCGCATGGGGGCTTGTCCCCGCATGGGTGCTTGTCCCCGCATGGGCACTCTACTCTTGCTTTACATCACCGAACCAAGCTGCCGCACCGGGTGGTACCTTCATCAACCGTACTTGATCGTCACGCCGCTGCCGACGGCCGGGTAGGAGAAGTCGATGGCCTCCGGCTCGCATATCTCCCAGCATGCGGCGCACTCCAGGCACAGCTCCCCGTAACGCGGTGCCAGCCTGGCTTTACCATCCTTTACCGACCACAGGTTGGCCGAGCATACCTTGACGCACAAGCCGCATCCATTGCACTTCTCCAGATCACACTGGATGAAGTCCCCTGTGTCCCCTTCCTTGTGGAAGACCATCTTCTTGATGTCGATCTTGAAGTCATACATGCCATCACCCCCCCTAGACCCTCTCCAGCCTGGACCTTATCTGGCCGTTGAGCCTGGCCAGCAGTTTCAGGTACAGGTCGTCCGGCAGGAACTTGAACAGGGGCACCTTGGGCTTCGCCTGCAGGAGCGCCCGTTTCACCACCTGGGGAGAGATGGTGTTGGCCAGGGGGCTCATGTACTTGGATGCGAAGTCGGAGAACTCGGGCATCATGTCGAACATGTGCTCGATGTGCTGGTTGAGGCAGCTCACGTGGTCGTCACTCCAGTCGAAGAGGACGGAAAAGGGGTGGATCTCGCTGAACTCGAGCAGGAGCTGGATGAGCTTCTTCATGAGCTCGGGATCGAAGATGGAGTGGTCCCAGAGCTCCACGAATTCGCCTCCGAACGTATGCTCGAGGCCCAGCGGCGAGGCCTTCCAGCGCCGTTCGTACTCCGCCAGAACCCTTTCCGAGACGTCCCCCCTGGAGATGGCCCAGGCGGCGGTCTCCGCGGCTATCCTCCCCGACGTGCAGGCGTGCCATATCCCCTCCCCGTCCAGGGGGCAGGGAAACCCGCCGGCGTCTCCCACCAGCATCATCCCGCCGGTGTAGGACTTTACGGGTTTCTTCAGCCATGGCAGGAGGTGGGCCTGGTACTCCCGGGGATAGGCGTCGACCACCTTGCAGAACTTGCGGAAGGCCGGTATCTCCATGACGCGTTCCAGGCCATCGGTCATCTTGACGTCCCAGTCCTGCCGTAACCACTTGCCCGCGCCGAGGTGGAAGCTCTCGGCGAAGTGCATCTGATAGGCGCCGTTGAAGGGCCCGAACCAGCACCACTCCGCGTTGCCCGCCACCGCGTCCAGCTTGTCGCCGTCGCAGCCGAAGTCGAGCTGGGGCACTATGGTACATCCTCCACCCCAGCGGTTGCGCATCCCCGCCTTGCGGGCCATGGTGGACATGGCCCCGTCGGCGGCGATGACCACCTCCGCCTGGATAGACTCCCCCTTCGCGGTCTTCACGCCGGTGACTGTGCCGCCGTCCATGATCACGTCGCTGATGAGAGTAGAGGTGCGCAGCTCCGCCCCGGCCTGGACCGCCAGGTCCGCGATGAGGGGGTCGAGGTCCAGGCGGTATATGGCTGCCCCCGCCATGCCCTTGTCCAGAGAACCGGACCACCTGCTGCCGTCGCGGTCGGAGCCGGTGGTGCCGTGGACCATGCGCACCCGGTTCTCCTCGTCGATTATCTTGATGATGATCATATCCGCCTTGCGGTAGGAGGGAAGCTCCGGCAACTTGCCCATGATCTCCGGGAAGTCCCTCCACCACCTGGTGCCCAGGCCGGCCCCGGAGGAGTTCTTCTCGCCCGGCTTCTCTCCCCGCTCAAAGAAGACGGTCTTCAAACCCTTTTCGGCCGCGGTCTTGGCGGCATAGGATCCCCCGGGACCTCCGCCGACCACCACGACGTCCCACTTCTCCATCACCCTTCACCCCCCTCTGTGCTCTTGCCTCTAACGGCCTCTTCTTCAGTCTTCACGGCCCGCCCTATGCTGCCCTTGTCTTCCGTTTGCGAGGGCGCACGGTATTCCTCCACCCGGTGCAGCTTATCCAGGCGGTCCCTCTCCGGCGCCCTTGCGCTTTTCTATCAGTTTCTGCAGACGCGCGACCTTTGTGGGCTCGATGCTCGAGAAGTCGAAGTCCCCCTCCCCGCAGTAGAGGGTGGAATCAGCCGCCCTGCCGGGATCCAGGGTGTCGGACACCTCCCTTTGCCAGCGGTCGAACCCACCAGCCAGGGGGCCGATGATCTTGCGTACCCGCGGGTCCGACGAGAACATGGGCTCCATACACTGCTCCAGGGCTGCGATGGTGAAGTCCACGAATATCGGCGCCAGGGCCGCACGGTGCTCGTCTTTTCTCGGATCGAACTGGTAGACCACCTCGCAGTGGGCCCACATGTTGTTCTCGTACGGTACGTAGTAAGGGTTATCGGCCATGTCGTCCAGGATGCCGCCTTTGTCGATCCACTCCCTCTTGATCTCCTTGCAGGTGTCCCTCCAGTTCTCCTGGGTGTCCAGGGCATCGTTGCGGTCAAGGGCGGTGTTGAACGAGCCTCCTATCCTGAAGACGAGTGCGGGAACGGTCGCCCGCACGAAACCCATAAGGGACATGGCTATAAAGGGAGTGAATCCCCCCATATCCATGGGTATTCCACCCTGGTCACAGACGATGGCCTTGAGCACCGACCGCTGGTGTTCGAGCTCCTCATCGGAGTTGGCCGCGAGTATGATGAGCATCACGTATTCCAGCGTCTTCCCCAGCACGTCCTTGAGAGCGGTGGTGGAGGTCAGTTTGGTGAAGAGATGTGGCGCCATGACATCCAGATACGCGGCGGTGGCGGTGCGCAGCGCGTTGTAGCCGATCTCCGCCTCCCCTATCTTCAGCACTGCTTCAAGGAAGCTGCGGCGATCGGGAAACAGGCACATATAGAAGCCCATATTCCCAGGTATCTCGGATTTCGCATCGAGGAGCGTGCCCTCCGTCTTCACCTGCGGCGGGCCGGGCCAGTTGTATAGTTTGAGGGCGCAGGCGGTGAATATCCCCAGCCCGCCGAGAGCCCCCGCGGAGCCGCGCATGATGCCCCGCAGGGAGGGGCCGGGGCCGTCACCGCAAAACCAGTCGGGGCTCGATCCCGGCGCTCCCACCCTGAGCACTTCGCCGTCTGGCAGCACCCATTCCGCCCCCAGGAGGTTGCGGGGGCTGTAGCTCATGTAGATGCTGTCGTGGCCCACGCCCCATCCCGAGGTGGCGCTGGCCAGGGGCGAGCAGTTGGGCCCGGAGCCGTGGATGTGGAGGTTGAGCCCTAGCTTCATGGTCTCCGCCTGGATCTGCGCGGCGATGGCGTAGGGCTCCACCACGGCGTACATGTTCTTCTCGTCTATCTCCAGGATGCGGTTCATGCGGCGCAGGT
>CAYHAT010000385.1:0-3357 GCA_964354675.1 uncultured Actinomycetota bacterium
TGGCTGTACGTGGGCCCTGGGCAGCGGTGAAGACATCACATGCCTGGGCAGGTTTGCGGAGGTGGCTGCATGATATCGGATGAAGCATACAGACAACTCGAGGAAGCGGTCGGCCCGGAGAACGTCTCGCGCGAGCCGGCGGTGTTGGAAGGCTACGCCTGGCAGCCCTTCCTCAATGACGATCCAGCGTTGTGGATAATCCGGCCGGCCGCCGCCGTGCTCCCATCCACCACCGCGGAGGTGCAGGCGCTGGTGCGTATCTGCAACCGTCATGGCCTGAAGTTCAAGGCGCTATCCACTGGCTGGGGCGCGGCGTCCGGTCCCACCACGGACGATGTCGTCCAGCTCGACATGCGCCGCATGGACCGCATCCTGGAGATCGACGAGCGCAATATGATCGCGGTCGTGGAGCCATACGTGAGCGGCGCCCAGCTCCAGGCCGAGACCATGAGACTGGGCCTGAACACCCACATCATCGGGGCGGGACCGTCCTGCTCTCCGCTGGCCAGCGCTACCTCCATGAGCGGTGTGGGCCACGACTGCATCTACATGAGCTACAGCGGCCGCAACGTCATGGGCGTGGAGTGGGTGCTGCCCGACGGAGAGGTGCTAAAGCTCGGTACCCCGGGATCCGATCTGGGCTGGTTCTGCGGCGATGGGCCCGGCCCCTCCCTGCGGGGCATCATGCGGGGATCCTTGGGGGCTCTCTCGGGGCTGGGGGTGTTCACTAAGTGCGCGGTGAAGCTGTACAACTGGCCCGGGCCCGCGCAGCCCAAGGTCAAGGGCATCGTCCTCGACTCCGAGGTGGAGATGCCCGACAACATCCGCTTCTACATGATCTTTTTCCCGGGCCCCATGGAATTCGCCGACGCCATGTACAAGATCGGCGAGTCGGAGATCGGGTACGCGGCGGTGAGGATAGCGCCGGTTGCTTATACTGCCCTGATGATGCCCCACTCGGGGATGAACATCCTCAACACCACCGCCCTCAGGTCGATACTGGCGGATACCCTGGCGTACCCACTGACCTTTGTCCTCGCCGGCGCTTCCGATGACGAGATCGCCTTCCAGGAAGCGGTGCTCAAGCAGATCGTGCTGGACGAGCAGGGCGTCATGCTCGACGTGAACAAGATGGGCCCCATGGCTGCCTTCATGCCCCTGAACTTCCTGCGCGTGAGCATCATCCCCCTGGCCTTCCGCCCGGGAGGCATCTTCGGGACCTGCCTGGACGGAAACGAGGCCCTGGATACCCAGATGAAATGGGTGGATGCTATCGCCGAGGCCAAGCAGGAGTTCATGGAGCGGGAGTGCATCATGGAGGACGGGGGGAACAACCCCTACTTCGTCCCCTACGAGAACAACACCTGGGCCCATTGCGAGGTCCTCTATGCCTATACCGCGGGCGATAAGAACGCCCTGGACGCCCTCAACCCCATCGAGTTCTCGTCCACCTTGAAGGCCATCGAGCTGTGCATGACGCCGTTATCGGCTTTCGTAGCGCCGGTGCGTAAAGCCCTGAGCCCGCTGGCCGGCAATTACAACGAGTGGCAGAAGAAGCTCTCCGCCGCCTTCGACCCCCAGGGCACAGCGGATGTGGGATTCTACACCGCCGAGGCGGACTTCGCCTACGAGCGTATAGATCCCGAGAAGAGGAAGAGGATGGAAGAACTCCAGGATAGGTTAAGGTGGACGGAATCCGGCCCCCCGGAATAAAGGTGTAGCTGCGCCCCTGGCCTTTGATCTAACCGCCCACACTTCGGGGAGATGAATCTTTTTTCATTATGAACAGGGTGGAGGACACGACTCCCACGTTTGACGGGCCATCTCCAGGCTTCTAAAAATGACGTGATCAGCGCTCAGCTCCTCAGGGTTCTTCAGCTCAGCGGATAGACTTGTAAATTAATGGTGGATTATAATACTATTGGTGTAGGATAACAAAAGAGTTAGCAAAGAGAAGAAGAGTATAAAAATGAGCAGGGGAACTCGGGGTAGCAGGGAAAACGGTAAGGCTTCCACACGCCCCGCGCCATCTCGCGATGCGCGGAGCGCGCATGGCCTGCGCGTTATCGAGGGGGGGCGCGGAGAGGACCGGGCCGTCGCGAGTGAGCGTAAGGGAGCACCGGCCCGGAGCTGCGAGCTGCCGCGCAAGGTCAAGAGGAAGCGCAGGATAGCGGCGGCTATCCTGGTCATCCTGGCGGCGGGGCTCATCACCTATATCCTGCTCGGGCCGGTCACCCGCGTGATCGAGAGCCGGCGCAACCTCTCGTCTACTGAGGCACAGCTGGCGGAGGAGAAGTCGCGCACCCAAGCACTGGAAGAGCGCAAAGCCTGGGACATGACCGAGAGGTTCTTGGAGTGGGAGGCTCGCAAGATCGGCTACGTGAAACCGGGAGAGATCCCCATCGTAGTCCTGGACTATCAGGCAGAGGAGCCGGCCCCCGAAGAGACGAACGACAATCCCAGCCCCTGAGCGGTTAGCCGTGATGCCTCGCTTCTCGCAGGCCTAAGGAGGGCTCTTCAGCAAACCGGCCCCGGTTATCCCACTTAATTCAACTTACGGCCTTTTCATTCACCTGGTAACCGCCGGCCACGGTGTCACGCTTCCCGCAGGCCTCAAGGCAGATAGCCCCGGTGCGGGCTGTCACCCTGGTATCCCATTCCCTCCAGGTCCTGACCGCTTTCGTTCATCGATGATGCGCTTTCGTTTACCGGTGAGCCCGTTTCGATGACCGTTGAACCTGTTGTTCCGTTCGCTGGTGAGCCTGTTGTCTGAGAAGGGTCTGTAGGAGTGTAAGCACCCCCAGTCGGTGCGCTGTCGTCCACGGGTCGAGCGCCACTGGAAGAGGGCGGCTCTGCCTGCATCGAGGACCCCTCTGTTTCAGGGCGATTCCCTTTGCGCTGGGGCTCGCCCGGTTGTTGGGAGGGGTCCCCGGGAGTTTCCTGCCCGCAGCGCCGTCGCATGCGCATCCTTTCCTGGTCGCAGACCTGGTAGGCGCCATCTATGCTGCCGGAGAGGCCGGATGGCTGTCCATGGCGCATCCCCTGCATCATATGCTCTTGCTGATCCAGCATCTCCTGGAACTGCAGGGAGAGCTGCTCCGTTTCCTGCGTCGATATGGCCTCGAAAAGGACCCCCGCGCCCTCGACGTTGCGGCGGTATTCCCGCAGCCAGCGGTCGGACCCTTCCTGGTTGCCGGAGGCGACCATCGACTGCAGCTCCTCCATGCGGCGCTCGGAGTAACTCATCTCCAGGCGGATGTCCTCCACACTCGAGGGGGTGAGGGTGACGCGCGCCCGCTCGAAGAATATCTTGGCGCCGTACAAGGGGGAGTCCGGTTGGGTGTTGTAGGAAAAGGC
>CAYHAT010000386.1:0-3321 GCA_964354675.1 uncultured Actinomycetota bacterium
AAAGGTAACTTACCATTATCACACTCCTACCCACACTTCTCGGAGAAGAACCAGAAATAAACCTCCGGCCCCCATCCTGTGGTCGCTCTGTTTATAACTCTGCTAAATCTGTCAATTATTCTGTTGTTCCCTGTCATCGGGAAATCGTTTTAGGGGACAATTGAGCTGCTCAGCTTAAATCGTATAGCTCGTGTCTCTCATCGCATATATACTATTATTGGTATTGATCTTGCGGTAAGAACCCATAGTGAAGATGGTGGTAGGCATGGATCGGCAAGACGTTATCACTGAGATTATCAATTACCTGACCGAGTCCGGGGTCAAGAAAATCTCCTTGTTCGGTTCCTTCGCTAGGCACAAGGAAGGTCCTGAAAGTGATATAGATATTCTCGTGGAATTCAAAGATAGTGTAAGCCTTCTGGGTCTAGTGAGACTAGAGAGGGAGCTGTCAGAACGGCTGGCTTCCAGAGTGGATTTGCTGACACCAGCCTCTATCAGCCCCTACATAATGGAGAATATAAAAGATGAGCTGGAGGTTATTTACGGATGAGCAAGGATGAAACCGTATATATAAGGCACATATTGGATGCCATCTCCAGGATAGAGCGCTATCTGGCAGGAATAAGCTACGATCAATTCAATGGGGATACTTTGATTCAAGACGGTGTTATACGTCAGCTAGAGATAATAGGGGAAGCATCTAAGAGGCTGTCTGATGATACCAAGGCAAACTATGAAGATGTCCCCTGGAAGGATATTGCGGGGATGCGGGACAAGCTGATCCATGACTACCTTGGGACTGATATAAAGGCAGTATGGGATACAGCTAAGGATGACGTTCCTATCCTGAAGAGCAGACTAACGTAGGCCCTCTCCTGTGGTCACCATATTATGGTATTTTATCAAATTGGAAAGAATCTATGCGTACAGGATAAGCAGCTGCCTATGCCCGGCTACTAATTCTCGCTAAAAATCTTTTCCTACATTGAAGTTGGTCATATTTTGGACATGCGCCTGATCCAGAAGTCGCCCGTCAGCCAGAGAATCGTAACGACTGCCCGTCTAGTAACGCAGTGGTGCCCGCCGCAGGAGTCATATCCGCACGGGATAATCCGAGGGATTTTAAGTCCGCCTATCGGGATTAGGCAAAACCCCAGGTCAAGATAGAGATTACTGACCTGGGGTCTTATATTGCCAAGTTGCGCTGAGTTGCGGGACTTGGCATCCAGATAGCCACAGTATTAGCCACAGAAAAATGTTAGGTTGTTTAAGCAATTGATGCCTTGGAGGCTTTATCGACCATTTTCTTAAGCGAGCGAGATGTTGCCTTCATGGCCATGAACCACAACCAGGGGAAATGCCTCCGGGCAAAATAGGCCGTCTTCATCAAGGGAGTAGTAATGAGGAGGAACTTCTCCTTCTCAACCGCCTTCACAATGGCAGAGGCGGTATCCTCGGGCGCCTCTTTAAAAGGGTCGTATAAACGATTTGCCTCTTCTATTATCTCCGGGGGCAAGCCTTTGACCGGTGTGGAATGAAGAATAGGCGTATCGACAGCACCCGGACATACGCAAGTCACCGCGATGCCATGAAACATGGCCTCATAAAGCAGGTTTTCAGAAAGGCCGACCACGGCAGATTTTGCGGCACAGTAAGGTCCAGAATAATACAACCCCGGCGTGAAAAGCCCATCCGTGGATGCGACATTTACAATATGGCCCGTTCTCCTTTCGATCATCTGGGGATATATTGCTGTTATAGTGTTGATCACTCCCCATAGGTCCACGTTCAACACCCTCTCCCAATCAGCAAGTTCCAACTTTTCCACCGGGCAGATCAGGCTGACCCCCGCTACGTTTACCAGCACGTCTATACGCCCGAATCTCTCAATGACCTCATTCACCATTCCCTCTATCGCCTCGAAGTCACCGACGTCTATGGTGTAAGGTACGGGGTTTGAACCTATCCTCTCCAACTCGCTTGCCGTTTCCGATAGCCCCTGAGGATTAATATCAACTAGGATCACCGGGCTGGCACCCTTGCGTGCAAAAGCTATAGCTGTAGCTCTTCCAATGCCGCTCGCGGCTCCCGTGATCAGTATTGCTTTATCCTTAAGATCTTTCATTTGTGTCATTCCTCCCTTCGGAAATCAGAGGGGGCTATGGCCCGTTGTAATAAGCTTCAGGACATACCCCCCCATTCCCCTTATTATAACTCTTCAGCCGGTGGCTCCTCGCAGACCTCCAAGAACCGATCCGCCATAGGCATCACCTTCGAAGTAGGCCAGCTGCGCGATCTCCTCCATTATAGTACCGAAAACGTTAGCCATCCGCACTTCTCCCCGATATCCCATCTATAGAGTACCTATTTTAACCCGCATTTCTCATATAGAACCTCAAAGGAACCATAGCTTGTATTGCTGAAATATCTATCAGAACAGCAACAACAGCAATGCTGGAGGGGTAAACATGGGGAACCTTGCGGGTGAAGCGGAAAACGCGGGTCTGAAGCTCCATTTCGACCGCCATCTGAGGCTGGAATTTCGCGGTGCCAAGGTCACCACCGACGCCGGTTTGCTGGCGGTAAGGGAGCTTGACGGGGCTCTGGGGCTCACCGATATGGCGGGGGGGTGATGATCAAGGACGCGAGGACGGGCAGGAACATCAGGCACCAGATGACGGGGCTGCTGCGCCAATCCGTCTACGCCAGGCTGGCCGGCTATGAGGACGTCAACGACCATGAGCGACTGTTCCGGGATCCCGCCATGCGAGCGGTGATTGGCAAGAAGGCACTCGAGCACAACGCAGCGAGCCAACAGACCGTATCCCGCTTCGAGACCGAGACCCTGGCCACGGAGGAGAACATAGGCGCGCTTGCCGCCATCAACCACGCCTGGGTGGCCAGGGCGATGCGCGTTACCAAGGGCAAGAAGGTCATCTTAGACATGGACTCGTCGGAGTCCCCGGTGCACGGGAATCAGGAGGGATCGGCCTACAACGGCCACTTCTGCTCCCGTTGCTACCATCCCCTCTTCTGCTTCAATCAATACGGCGATTGTGAAAGGGCAACCGTGAGGCCTGGCAACGTCCACTCCGCCGACGGGTGGCGGGACCTGCTGGAGCCCATCGTCGACAGATACAGGGCCTTAGGCAAGAGAATCTACTTCCGCGGAGACGCAGCCTTTGCCTCCCCGGACGTCTATGAATACCTGGAGGACAGCAAGATCCTCTACGCCATGCGGATCAAGGCCAACAGCCGGCTCTACAAAAACGTAGATCACCTCTTGACCCGCCCGGTGGGAAGGCCCTCCGTAAAACCCAA
>CAYHAT010000387.1:0-3302 GCA_964354675.1 uncultured Actinomycetota bacterium
GTGGGGTCGTGTCTTCGATCTTCGGTTCTTCCAATAAATAAGCGCTGCTCAACGCGAAAACACGAAACCGAAGATCGAAGACACGACCCCGTATCATCTGCCGTATCGGGGGGTTTATGCAACAGGCTCTCAGCCCTCCGCATTCCACTAGACCGGCAAACACCTCGCTTGCTCTATATCGTTGATCCTTTGTGTAAGATGTGGAGGGATGACCCCGAGGCCTATACCCACGTCGAGGGGAAGCGGATATGAATAGTGAAGGATGCGCCGACCACCGGCGGGTGATATACACCCTGGGAACGAGCACTCGCGGCATGGATGATTTCATCGGCATACTCGAGGCGAGGGGCATCGCCAGGCTCTGCGATGTGCGCTCCTTTCCGAGCAGCAAGAGGTACCCCCAGTTCTCCCGGGAACTCTTCGCTGCGTCGGTGCAGGGAGCGGGGATAGACTACGTCTGGCTGGGGAAGCAGCTGGGGGGCTACCGCAAAGGGGGATACGAAGCCCACATGGAGACCGCCGATTTCAAGGAGGGCCTCGAGGAGCTGGAACGGCTTGCCTCGGAAGCCCCGTCGGTGGTGGTCTGCGCGGAAGCCCTGCCCGGGAGATGCCATCGCCGCTTCATCGCGGGGGCTCTCGAGGAACGGGGCTGGGAGGTGGTGCATATCATCGACGCGGGCCGGGATTGGGTCCCCGGCGAGCGTAAGACGACCTTGCCGCTCTTTGAGGAGTAGAGCTCCCGAGCTGCGCGGAGGCCGCTCGCCTATCCCGGTTGATTAACGGCATGAACCCGGCTGGAACTGCGTAATCACCCGGTCCGTCTGAAAAGATTGGCGGTACTCGAGCGGAGGAGGATGTGAAAACAGAGGACGGCACCACACCCGGGGTGTATCCGCCGCAACGCGGCGAAGAGGTGTAAGGCGCATGCGCTCCGAGGCAACGGGTTTTTCCCGCCGCCGAGGTTGTGTTATTTTTAATGCGAGTTCGATGATGTGCTGATGAAAGCGAGGGGATATGCATAAGAGAACGATGGGGGCCATAGCGCTCACGATATGCGTGGCCGTGGCCGTCTCCCTTTTAGTAGCCGCATGTGGCGGCGGTGGCTCCGAAGACCTCATGAAACGGGAGATGCCCGAGAACGCCACGCCGGAGAAGATCATGCTCGAGGGATTGAACGCCACTGATGCGGCGAAGACCCTCGCATACATCTTCGACTACTCTTTCGTCATACCGCCCACCGGCCAACAGGCGTACACCAGCGAGGTGGCGTTGAACGGTGAAGGAGGCTATGACGCGCAGTCCGGGAACGCACAGGCCCACATGATATGGCCGTCCTTTGAGATGGAATTCGATTACGTGCTCTACGACGGCGTGCAGTATTACCGCACGGAAGAGAACGGCCAGTGGTACGAGCTGCCGGCCGGCTCCTCGCTGAGCATCCCCAGCATATCCGAGATAACCCGCAACACCGCTGAGTATATGGACAACTTCCAGAAGATCACCCGCCTCGAGGATGAGGTCGTTAATGACCGTGACTGCTACCACATCGCCATGGTGCCCAACTTCGATGCCATTATGGAGAACCAGCAGTTCCTGGACATGATCAAGGGCGACCAGGAGCAGTTGGACGAGGAGGCCATGGGAAAGCTGGAGGAGGTCAAGGAGTCGCTGAAGGAGGCCAACGTCAACTACGAATACTGGTTCGACAAGGAATTCCTGGTCCTCAGGCGCACCCTGTACAACATCGAGATGGTGGAGGCGGGAGACGAGCAGAACCCTGCTTACACCGTCAAGCTCATCATGGAGATAGACTTCCCCACCTACAACCAGGAGATGGATGTGACCAAGCCCGAACAGGCCATGATGTATAAAGGCTGAGAAGCGGGAGTGGTGGATTTGACCAGAAAAGCGCTTGCCCTTACGATCCCGCTGGCCTTGTTGATGGTTGCCGTCCTGCTACTCGGCGGCTGCGGCACCAAGAGCCAGGAACCCATGGAAACGCTCGCCACGGCGGTGCAGGCCGCCCGCGATGCGGGCAGCGCGCATGCCCAGATGAACGTGTCCCTCTCTCCCTTGGAGGGTGAGTCGGGCATGGGCCTTAACATCCAGGGAGACGCCTGGCTGGACATGAACGCTGGCGTTTTGGAGGCCCGCTTCACGGTCATGGGCATGGAGCTCTCGCTGCGTTACGTGGACGGGACCGCCTATCTCCAGTTCGGAGGCAAGTGGTACGTATTGACCTCCGACATCCTCGAAGGTGTGGGAGAGGATACTATCGCCGCGCTGGTCGACGTGCTGGCCTCCATCCCCGAGATCTTCGCTTCGAGCACAGAGGTGACGGAGTTGGGGGACGAGAAGGTAGGGGATTACGAATGTACCAGGATGGAAGTGGTGCCCGACCTGCAGGCCATCTCCACCCTTGAACCGGTCCAGAAGCTGGCCACCGAATTGGGTATGGACCCGGATGAGTTGGTGGCGTACCTCGAGGATGCGGACGTGGTGATGGAAGTCTGCGTCCAGAAAGACGAGCCGGTCATGCGCGAGGTGTACCTGGCCGCCAGCGTGGAGCTGCCCACCATAGGCGACCTCGTGGGCATCCCCCTCCTGCCCGAAAAGGCGCGCGTCGAGATAACCATGGACTTCCCCGAGTACGGTATGGAGGTCGAGGTCCAGGCGCCCGCGGACGCCACCCCCTTCGAAGGCCTGTAAAAAAGTCATTGCGAGAAGCTTTCATTTAAACGTCATTGCGAGGAGTCCTCGACGAAGCAATCTCGGGGCGCCCGCTCCGCCCGAAAGAGCAAGCCCTCCAGTCTTATTTCCCCTTAACGGCATTGCATCAGGAAACCGAGCCCGATATGTGACCCCCCAGTGTGCAGCACACGATCTTTAATAGCTCGAGAGGAGGCAAATCGATAACTACGAACTCGGCGAATCCGGCTGCTCCGAGGTATCCTTCCCATTCCTCCACCGTGACCATGTATTCCCCTTCCTCCCGCAGCACCATGGGGATGGCCTGAAGCTCGCCGAGCATCATCTTCCAAGCCCCATGTTCCAGTGAATAGACGGCCTTTGCGACCAGCTTCTCGATGATGTCCCTCCATCTTTCCGGGTTGTCGGGTGGGCCGGGGACACTGCAGAAGGGATCGGCGTGGATAAGGCGGCCGCCAGGCACGAGAACGCGAGCCATCTCCTTCGCGCAGAACGGCTTGAGATGCGGGGAGACGTGGTGCAGGGCAAGGGAGGATACGATGAGGTCTATACTCCCACCGGGGAGTGGTATGTCCAAAGCATCACCGGCCGTT
>CAYHAT010000388.1:0-3290 GCA_964354675.1 uncultured Actinomycetota bacterium
GCGCATCCCCGCAAGGAGATCGGACCCATCGCGACGCCCGACGTGATCCATTTCACACCCTTGCTCCCCAAGACCCGCAGCGGCAAGATCATGCGCAGGATCCTGCGCAAGATCGCCGAGGGGACCTCGGATGCCCTGGGCGATACCAGCACCCTCGCAGACCCCTCCGTCGTGGATTCGCTCATCGAAGGCAACAAGGAATTAACCGATAAATAGCGGCAACGTTGATGGAAGACCGGTAAAGTCAGTCAACGGACCGAAAAGGAGAGTGAGAGATGGCAGATGACGTCAAACTAGCCAATCCGGCTGTGCTAGGGTTGACATGCTTCGGCATGACCACCGTCTTGTTGAACCTGCACAACGCGGGCCTCTTCAAGATGGACGCGCCCATCCTTGCGATGGGATTGTTCTTGGGCGGCGCGGTCCAGATAATGGCGGGCGC
This sequence comes from uncultured Actinomycetota bacterium, assembly GCA_964354675.1. Classification (GTDB taxonomy): domain Bacteria; phylum Actinomycetota; class Geothermincolia; order Geothermincolales; family RBG-13-55-18; genus SURF-21. The sequence goes on from CAYHAT010000388.1 coordinate 443, forward strand.
CATGGAGTTCAAGAAGGGCAACAGCTTCGGCTTGACCGCCTTCAGCGCCTACGGCGCCTTCTGGCTCACACTGGTCTTTATACTCATCCTCAAGCCCTATATAGGGGAGACGCTGGCGCTTCAGGTCGGCAACAAGGGACTGGCCTGGTACCTGTTCCTGTGGGGTGTTTTTACCACCCTCATGTTCATAGGCACCTTGAAGGTCAACCGCATCCTGCAGGCCGTGTTCGCCACGCTCATCGTGCTCTTCTTCCTCCTGGCCATCAGCTTCGGCTGGGCCAACGAAGGGCTCCTCAAGGTCGCCGGCGTCATCGGCATCGTATGCGGCTCCCTGGCCATATACCTCGCCATGGCCGAGCTACTGAACGAGATGTATGGCAGGACCGTCTTCCCCATCTGGCCGATGGGAGAAAGGGAGGCCTACAAGAGACCGGAGGATCTTTAGCGCCAAAGACGCGTAGATATCGTTAACAAGCAGATACGAGCGGCCGGAACGGTAGACATCGTTACGGCCGCTTCTATTGCCCATCTCATCACCCGTTCACCCGCTTTTCCCGGACAAGAACCCCAGGTAACATGAAGGGCGGTTTTTCACATACATAAGACCGACGAGATGTAGGCGCTTGCGCCTATCCCCCGACATAGTGGGAACCTACGCCTCTCCATGGGCATACTATGATTAGTGTGATGTTGCACGCAGCTCACAGCTTGTCTGGAAAAGAACGTGCGTGCGAGGCCGTATTGCCGGTGGGTGCGGCGGCGGTCCAGGCAGCGAGTCCGCTTTAAAAGAAGGAGTTAAGGGATGGAGCGAATTCAACGCATCATGGACGAGATGAAGGGTAAGTACCCAGACAAGTTCGTCCCGGAAAACAAGATCTTCGAGAACATACGCAGGGGCGCCCATCTCTTCGTGGGTACCGGCTGCGGCGAGCCCCAGCACCTGGTGAACTCATTGGCCGAATACGTGGCGTCCCACCCCAAGGCGGTCTTCGACGCCGAGGTGTTCCACGTATGGACCCTGGGCGTGGCCCCGTACACGGACGAGAAGTTCCAGCGCAACTTCCGGCACAACTCCTTCTTTATCGGAGACAACACCAGGCAGGCGGTGAACCAGGGCCTGGCCGATTACACCCCCATCTTCCTGTCCCAGGTACCCGACCTCTTCTACCGCGGCTACATCCCTATAGACGTGGCCCTGGTGCAGACCTCACCCCCGGACCGCAGCGGCTACATGAGCCTCGGCGTCAGCGTGGATATCACCAAGGCGGCGGTGGAGAAGGCCTCCCTGGTCATCTGCCAGGTGAACTCCTATATGCCCCGCGTGCACGGGGACACCTTTGTCCACATAGATGACGTGGATTTCTTACTCCACTGCGACGAGCCGCTCCTCGAGTACAAGCCGGTGATATCCGATGAGCTGGCGGACCAGATCGGCAAGTACGTGGCGCGCCTCATCGAGGACGGCGACACCATCCAGGTGGGATACGGGAGCATCCCCAACGCCATCCTGGCTAACCTGGAGGATAAGAAACACCTGGGAGTGCATACCGAGCTGGTGAGCGACGGCATCGTGAACCTGATCAAGAAGGGGGTCATCGACAACAGCATGAAGTCCCTGGACCGCGGGAAGACGGTGGCGACCTTCTGCATGGGCATCAGGGAGACCTACGAATTCCTGGATGACAACCCGAGCATAGACTTCAGGACCATCGATTACACTAATAATCCCCTTATCATCGCCCAGCAGAGGAACATGGCCGCTATCAACAGCGCGCTGGAGATCGACCTCACCGGCCAGGCATCCGCGGAATCCCTGGGCAAGGTGTTCTACAGCGGCATCGGCGGTCAGGCGGACTTCATGCGCGGCGCCGTGTTGGCGCCGGGAGGCAAGACCATACTCGCCCTCCCCTCCACCGCCGAGCAGGGCGAGGTCTCGAGGATCCTTCCCATGATCCGCGAGGGAGCCGGTGTCACGCTTAACCGGGGCGATGTGCATTACGTGGTCACCGAGTACGGCATAGCCTATCTGCACGGCAAGAACATCAGGGAAAGGGCAATGGAACTCATCGCCATCGCCCACCCCAGGTTCAGGCCCTGGCTCATCGAGGAGGCCAAGGAGAACAACATCATCTACCAGGACCAGGCGTTCATCCCCGGAAAAGCGGGCGAATATCCGGAGGAGCTCGAGATCTACCGCGGCACCAAGGGCGAGGTCGAGGTGCTGCTGAGGCCGGTGAAGATCAGCGACGAGCCGCTGCTCAAGGACTTTTTCTACTCCCTCTCGGATAGGAGCCTCTACCGCCGCTTCATCTCCTCGCGCCAGGATATGCCTCACGACCGCCTGCAGGACTTCGTGGTCATCGACTTCACCAAGGAGATCGTCATCCTGGCGATGCTGCAGGGCGAGGATAAGGAGGCCCTGGCGGGGGTGGGACAATACAGCATCAACCCTGGTGCGCACACCGCGGAGGTCGCTTTCGTGGTCAAGGACGAGTATCAGAACATGGGCATCGGGACCGAGCTGCTCTCATATCTGACCCAACTGGCAAAGAGGCAGGGGCTGCATGGTTTCATGGCCGAGGTCCTGGCCGAGAACAAGCCCATGATGCACGTATTCGAGAAAGCGGGCTTCGATATCGAGCGGTCCGTCACCTCCGGGGTGTACGAGCTGACCATGTCATTCAAGGATTAGGGATGCGGATTCTTTCAGCCCGGGGCCTCAGGTGTTCGGGCTCAGTCTGATAATCCAACCCGAGCCCAGGGGTAACGGTCTCGCTCCGCTCTATACGCTCCGCTCCGACCGACCCCATGGTTCTCGGGCAGGCGGCAGTGCAGATTGGGCCTTCGC
>CAYHAT010000389.1:0-3289 GCA_964354675.1 uncultured Actinomycetota bacterium
GCTCCGACCGACCCCATGGTTCTCGGGCAGGCGGCAGTGCAGATTGGGCCTTCGCCTGAACACCATATCATCCCTGGCTCGTTTGGTTTAGATAGCATGCGACACCCGGGCGTACTTATGTCTCCATCGGTGAATATGCTCTCTTGATTGGCTCTTCCGATCGGTCGCTCCGACCGACCCCATCGTTCCAGGGCAGGGTGTTCTGTATATAGGGCGACGCGCGGGACGGGAGCATTTTCCTTTAGCCACTAGATACGCCCGTTTCGAGGTCCTCATCCGATCGGCCGCTGTGACCAACCTGGTAGTTCCCCAGGCTAGTTTAGGTCGGTACAAGTGTTTACCGGCTGTGATAACATAGGAAGTGCGGAAACGATTTTCGGGCCCGACCTTGTACGTTTTGCGCCGACGGTTATCGTTGAGCCAACACTTCAATTAAGGGAACCGTTTTCCGAAGGTGGACGTAAAGCCCCGAACCCGGGTTGGGGACTACGGAGATCCTAGGTAGGTGCCCACCTGCGAGGGAGCAGGTTCATGATAGCGGCGTTGACGGCAAGGTGGAGCCCCCTTTTCTTTGTCGCGAGGGTCGATCTCGAGCGATGAAGTGGGGTCAGCGCTTCCACATTTCCAGGTAAAGGGCTGATAACAGTAACAATCCGATGACAGCCTTATCTCCACATCGCCAAGATGGATATCACCCCCTGCTAATATAATAGACCTAACGGTTATCATCGCAACGGGAAAGGCGGTCTATTGGACCTCTTCGATTCCGTGAGGGAGGACATCCAGCACAAGCAAGCGCCCCTCGCCCTGCGCATGCGCCCGCGCACCCTGGACGAGTTCGTGGGCCAGGACGAGGTGGTGGGCGAGGGAACCTACCTGCGGAGGGCCATCGAGGAAGACCAGCTCCAGACGGCCGTTTTCTGGGGGCCTCCAGGTTCGGGAAAGACCACTCTGGCCGGCATCATAGCCAACCTCTCCCAGGCCCATTTCCAGCAGATCTCCGCGGTGACCAGTGGGGTCGCTGAAGTGCGCCGCATCATCCAGGAGGCCGAGGATCGGCTAGCCATGTACGGGAGACGTACCATCCTCTTCATCGACGAGATCCATCGCTTCAACAAGGCGCAGCAGGACGCGCTGCTGCCCGCGGTGGAGCACGGGACCGTCATCCTCATCGGGGCCACCACCGAGAACCCCTATTTCGAGGTGAACTCGGCCCTGGTCTCGCGCTCGAAGATATTCCGCCTCAATCCCCTCACCGAGGAAGAGGTGCGCACGGTCGTAGAGAGGTCCCTGGCGGACTGCGAAAGGGGTCTCGCCGGACTCGACCTGGTGATCGAGCCGGAGGCTCTGGAGCATATAGTGGGCATGGCGGGAGGAGACGCCCGGGTAGCCCTCAATACCCTCGAGGCCGCAGCCTTGCTGGCCGGAAAGGTGCCGGGCGAGAGGCATGTAGACCTCAAGGCCGCCGAGGAGGCCGCCCAGCGCAAAGCCCTCCTCTACGACAAGATGGGAGACAGCCATTATGACACCATCTCCGCCTTCATAAAATCCATGCGCGGGTCGGACCCGCATGCGGCGGTCTACTGGCTGGCGCGCATGCTCTACGCCGGCGAGGACCCGCGCTTCATCGCGCGCCGCATGGTCATCTTCGCCTCCGAGGACATCGGGCTGGCGGACAGCCGCGCCCTGATGGTGGCGGACGCAGCGGCGCAGGCGGTCGAGTTCGTCGGCCTCCCGGAGTGCCAGCTCAACCTGGCCCACGCCGTCCTCTACCTGGCCCTGGCCCCCAAGAGCAACTCCGCCACCCGGGCTGTCGGGGCGGCCACCGCGGAGGTAGAGCGGGGACTGACGACACCGGTCCCGGCCCACCTGCGCGATTCGCATTACCGCGGGGCCAAGGCCCTGGGGCATGGGGCCGGGTATCTCTATCCTCATGATTATCCGGGCAATTACGTCCACCAGCAGTATCTTCCAGAGGGGATAAAGGACCGCGAATATTACAGGCCGGGCGATGGGGGCGAGGAGGAAAAGATAGCGGAGGAGTGGAAGCGCAGGAAGGGACGATAGGGGGTCGTGTCTTCGATCTTCGATTTCGTATTTTCGCGTCGAGCAGCGCTTATTTATTGGAAGAACCGAAGATCGAAGACACGACCCCACTATTTGACACCCCGGAAGAGCGGGTGCTATCCTCGAAAACGTTGAAAAACCAGCACATACAGGAGAAAAACGTATGTATTCTGACAAGGTGATCGAGCATTTTCAGAACCCCCGCAACGTGGGAGAAATCCCCGATCATGACGGCATGGGCAAGGTCGGCAGCCCGGTCTGTGGGGACATGATGGAGGTATATATAAAGGTGGTGGACGGCCGCCTGACGGACGTGAAATACAAGACCTTCGGATGCGGGGCGGCGGTGGCCTCCGGCAGCATGGGCACGGAGATGGTCAAGGGCAAGACCCTGAAGGAGGCCATGCGCATAACGGATCAGCAGGTCGCCGATGCCCTGGACGGGCTGCCGGAGGAGAAGCTGCACTGCTCCAACCTGGCGGCGGATGGTATCCGGTCGGCCATCGAGGATTACCTGTCAAGGAGCGGCACGGAGGCCGGCGAAGAGTAGGAGGGAGGCACAGAGGTGGGAGGCGTGGCGGCGCTCATATGCGCTATATCTTTCGCCCTGTTGATGCTGGCCCTGATCATCGTAGTGCTCAAGCTGTCACGCACCATGGCCATCACCAACAACATACTCGATGATATCCGCAAGGAGACCGTGCCGCTCATGGGCAGGCTCCAGACCACCATCGATCATATCAACAACGAGATGGGCTACGTGGACGGCGTGCTCAAGTCGACGGAGAAGCTGGCGACGCGCGTCAATTCCATGACCCAGGCAGCGCAATCGCTGGTCACCTCGCCCCTTGTAAGGGTGCTCAGCCTGGGGTTGGGCGTGCAGAGAGCCCTGGGATTCGCATCAGCCGGGAAAGAGAGGATAGAGCCCGGGGAGGAGAGGGAACGGGACTAACCGCGGCGGCAGGTACGCCGCCTTCGAAGTCAGGGGTTCCGCCGTAACCGGAGCTCTTTTTGATTACCCGAGTTCATAACCTGATGCGGATGATAGACTTTATGTGAGACCGCCTGTTGAATGGAGAGAGAGGAAAAGCGGAGCCGGGCGGCGAACGGAACGCGGCGATGATCCCGGTGCCGCTAGGGCAGATGGAAAACGGGATCCTTTACACCATGAGGGAGGAGAAGCTTTGAAAAGCGAGGAGATAAGGGCCAGGTTCCTGGAGTA
>CAYHAT010000390.1:0-3287 GCA_964354675.1 uncultured Actinomycetota bacterium
CTCTCCCAGGCCGTCCTCTCGCCGCCGTATTGGGCGACGTATTCCTCGTTGAAGGTCTTGAGGTATGGCCACAGGTCAAAGGCGTCCTCGACCGGCAGCACGCCGATGGCGCCCTCGAGCTTCTCCATCCCCGTGGTATCGGCGATGACGTCCAGCTTGGCCTGGTCGATGACGATGAAGCCGCCCTTGAAGCCGAGACCCCTCGCCTGGTCTATCACCAGTGCCGTCGGCTGTGAAGGCCCGCCGCAGAAGATTACGTCGGGGTTCGCGGCGAGCACAGTGGTCAGGAAGGGCGTGAAGTCCGATTCCGTATAGTAACTCGCGGGAGCCTTGGCTACCACTTGCCCCCCCGCGCCGGTCCAGGCTTTCTCCATGGAGGAACCCCAGAGGTCGCCGTAGGCACCGGTGGTCTGCAGCATGCCCATCTTCATCCAGCCCTTGCCCATGGCCAGCCCGATCCACTCCGGAATGTAAATGGAGAATGGCGGCGGCAGGGTGATCATGTACTTGTTGACCTTCTGCGCGTACAGGGGCACGCTGGTGTAGGCCTCCACCAGGAATTCCTCGCCCGGCTTCTCGTTGATGCCGATGAGCGGCTGGATGGAGGTGGCGACGGGATCGAAGATGGCCTGGATGTCCTCCTCGAGGACGAAGCGCTGGGCGTTGGAGAGAGCCGGCTCCGGCGTCGCCTCATCATCCGCTGCTTCCAGTTCGAAGACATAGGTGGTGTCCCCGATGGCGATGCCGCCGTCCTCGTTTATCTTATCGATGGCCATCTCCAGGCCGTCCTTGATATCCTGGCCGTAGGACGCGGCGATGCCGCTGAGAGGAGCGGTAAGGCCTATTTTCTTCGTGGTCTTGGTGCCTTCTCCTCCCCCTCCGCAAGACGCCATCCCAAGGGTGACCATCATCAAGGCCACGATCAGTACGATGATCGCTTTCAGACGCATGTTCCTCAACCCCCCTTGTACTCGAGGTCTGCATTGCTCATCACAGACCCGGCTTCTGCTTTTACCCTCTCCTGCGATCCATCAGGGATAGGGTAGATCCTCTGGCTCGTGGGAGCGCCACGTTCGCGCCAAAGCTGCGAGGGATATCGTCGATGCTGCTGGTACCGTGAACTAGTGCGGAAATGTTTGTGGCTGGATCCTGGTACGACTGGCTGCGAAAACGAGAGTCGGAACACGATCACGCCCCCTGATCTCAAGTAGCTTGCATCACCTCCCCCGCCGCATGACTCGCCAGTTGATGCCCTTATAAAACTCGAAATGCTGCCCGTTCAGTGGTGATGAGACAAGTATAACAACGGGCATACAATCAATCAATCGCCGAGAATCCGCTCCGCTTACACAAATCTCCTGCTAAACCCATTGAATTATTCCTTCCCGCTCAGGAGATATCCTTCCGTTTGCCCGGAAGATATGCGACGAGCCGTCTTTCCCGCCAGGCCACATTGCGCATGTCTTTCGCGCCACCAGGGGACTCAGCGATGCATCCTGAAGGCGCCTTGCTGGGTATAGAGTGCGAACGCCTCACCTTGCGGGGTGGCGATGAAATCGCCGCTTATCTCCACCAGCGAACCCGAGACGGTCCCCGTGAGCTCGACCTGTACCGGTATCATGACCCGTCCCGCACTCATCTTCAGGATGAGCTGCAGGGAAGCGGTAAATCGCTCCCCTGTTTCCCATTGGTATTGGCTGGCCACGATCTCGAAGACCTGGGCATATTCTGGAGGCGTAGATATGGTGCCGCCTTCCTCCAGGACGACGTGGCAGTTGGTGAGCCCGTAAGCGGAACCGGTCATGTCCAGGACCCAGCGGCCGTAGATATTCTCGTATCCGCCGGTAGGCGGCACTTCAGGAGCGCTTCCCGAGAGATCGGGAAAATCGACCACTATACCGGGAGTCTCATCCCCGGTCCCCGGTGTTATCGTAAGCCTTTCCCCGCCTGTTTGAGATGTGGTTTCCGGCGCTTGCCCGCCTCCCGTTTCTTCTACCGCGGCGGGCTGCGTTGCCTCCTGCTCTGTCTCCTGACCCACCAGTGCAGCCTGTTCCTCGTCCTTACCAGAGGAAGGAAGTACGCATACGAGCAGCAGCACCAGCGCGGCAGAAAACAAAGATGCACATAACAGTATCCAGAGCTTGTGCCCTCTCCAACGTCCCCGAAATACGAACGGTTGCCCTATCTCCTCTTCCATTGTTCCCCTTATGCCCTATCTATGACTCACCATCGTTACGTACTCGTGCCAGGCCTTCACGCTCGGAAGCGTGAAGGCGCTGGTCGCCTTCGCTTCGCTCGCCACAAGCACCGCCGCGCCGAAGACGGCGCTGTCGCTTTCGCGATGCAGTCGGCCTAGCGTACATGCGCTTGAATCACCATCGTTACGTACTCGTGCCAGGCCTTCACATGCGGACATGTGGAGGCGCAGGCACCGTGCCGCCGCCCTCCCGGGCGTCGGCGCGCTTTCGCGCTGCATCCTCTCAAGCGTTAATCTATATCCGCGAGCTTTTTTGCGTATTTGACCTTCTCGTCGAGATCGGCCAGGCGGCGGATGACGATGCGCTGGGCTTGCGGGGACCCCGCACCGTGGATGCTCTCGGTCAGGTAGGCGGCTGCGCCACAGCCCATGGTCATGTTCTCGATGAACTTGAGGATCTTCATGCGGTCCATGACGGGCACGTCGGCCGACCCCTTCAGATACTTCTCGAGGTACGGCGCCACCTCCGGGTTCTCGAAGTCCTTCTGCGACGGCATGGTCACCACCAGCCCGCCGGCGATGTCCTGCAGCAGGCGCGAGATCTCGAAGGGGTAGCGGGTGACGTTGTGCTTGCACACGTTCGCCAGCATCATATCCACCATGTAGCACCCCGAGGGCGTGGCCTCGCCACGGCTGGAGCAGGCGATGCCGCAGGAGAAGAGGGTCTCGTTGAGGTGGACCATCTCCGTGATCTTGTCCCGCACGTGACTGACGTTGTCGATGCCCTGGTATTGGGACGCCAGCTGCGCCGCGCCGATCAACACGTCGCCCACGCCCACCTTGCAGCCGCCGTAGCTCTGGCGGTGGTAGGCGGCGAAGCGCTCCACCACCTTACCGCTTTGCTCGTGCTCCCCGCACATGAATACGCGCTCCCAGGGGACGAAGACATCGTCGAAGATGATCAGCGCCTCCTGGCTGCCATATTTTGGATTGCCCACGTCCAGGGGGCTGCCCTCCATCTTGCGCGTGTCCGAGGGTTGACGCCCCAGGATGAAGGTGATGCCCTCGGCATCGGCGGGTACGGCGAAGG
>CAYHAT010000391.1:0-3273 GCA_964354675.1 uncultured Actinomycetota bacterium
CCCAAAGGTAACTTACCATTATCACACTCCTACCCACACTTCTCGGAGAAGAACCCTTTTCTATAACTTCTTTCGGGAGGTCGCTCCAGCCGACCCAGTAGTTCCCCGGGCTCGTTGGTTTTATATAGGGGCGAGTGTGATATATCAAGCCTAACCTGCGTAAGGTCGATTAGACATAGGATGAAGTATAGGTGCTGACTTGGGAGTTTACGTGGAAGACATGAGGACGGAGTTAGAGGTAGCAATAAACAGCGCTTCTAAAAGGCTGCTGCTAAAGGCTGCCCTCTCGGCGGTAACCATACCCCTTGTTATCCTGGCCCTCTTCTCCCTGACCATCTTCAGGTTTACGTCCCGCCAGTACATTATCTTCCTGCTTTCCCTGGCCATCGTCGTGATCCCCTTTGTCTTGATCATCACCCTCGTCTATATAGCCAGACAGCGCCACCTCGTGCGGCTGCTCTCGGGCTGGTACATGGAGGAGAGGGATCCCGGCTCGCGGGAGGACCGTGAGCTGGCCTTGCGCCTCCAGAAGGAGTTGGACTCCTCCAGCTCCGAGCACGCTGTTCTTGTGGGCATGGGGATCTTCCTGAGCATCGCGCTGAGCGTCGTCCTCTTCGGGAAGTACGCCGATTTCACGGCTTACACATCCGTCTCCTATATCTCCCTTGGCGCGCTACTGGCCTTGACGGACTTCTTTGTCACCCTCTTCATCTCCCACCGAGAGATGCGCCCCGTACTCCAGATGTTCCTGGCCGATTGCCAGGGCTTCGGCTATTACTCCGCAGCGGGCATCGGCAGGCGCCTGGCGACATTCTCAATAGTGATTCTGGTGCTCGCCCTGGGCATCACCTGGATAGCGTCCTCCTATATCTCCAGCGACATGCTCAAGCAGGAACTCGAGGAGAGAGGCCGCGATAACGTGCGGCTGCTGGCGGTCCAACTGGATGCCCTCTTTGGCGAGAATGCATCCCGGCGGGAACTGGAGGAAACCGCCGCGGGGCTGACGCTGAGCGAAGACGAAAAGCTGGCCGTTTTCGATGAGCGGGGCAAGGCGGTATTCGAATTCTTCCAGGGCGAGATCGGGTATGAGGTCTGGCATGAGCTCACCACATCGCTACGGGAAGAGGGAGGGGATGTCGTCAGCCGTTTCGAACAGGCGGGGAACAGGGAGTACCTGGTCACGAGCGCACCCCTCGCCGTCAACGAAGGCTGGACGGTATACCGGGTGGACTTGCTCGAGACCTCCTTCCACGCCTTGTGGCGCCTGAGCCCGACCATGCTCCTGCTCCTCATCATAGGGGCGGGAGTGGCGGCATACCTGACCCTGCTCATGACGCATAATCTAGCGGACCCCATAAAGCGGCTGGTAAAGACCTGCCGCATTGTCGCGACGGGGGACCTCGCAGTAGCGGTGCCGGTGGACTCCCTGGACGACATCGGCGAGCTCTCCAGCTCCTATTCCGAGATGCTGTTATCGCTGCGCCATATCAGCGGCGAACTGCGCCAGACTTCCGGAGAGGTCAGCCAGGGAGCGGTAAGCATAGTGGCCGTCTCGGAACAGATCATGGCCGCTATCGAGGAACTGAACGCCCTGGTCCAGGACCTCTCGGGACAGATCGAGCACGAGGTGGACCAGATAAGGAACGTCGAGGAGATCATGGGCAGCGTTGCGGAGACCATCTCCATGTCGCATGCCAAGTCCAGCCAGAGTTTCGAGATAAGCCAGGACGCGGAGAAACTGGTCCAGGAGGGAAGGAGTTATGCCCACGAGGCGGTGGAGAAGATCGCCGACTTCAAAGGCATCCTGGACGAGTCGATGGACGCAATCTTGTCTTTGGGCGAGAGCTCCCAGAAGATAGGCACCATCGTGGACATCATCACCCGTATCGCGGACCAGACCAACCTCCTTGCTCTCAACGCCGCCATAGAGGCGGCGCGGGTGCCCGAATACGGCAAGGGGTTCGCCGTGGTGGCGGGCGAGGTGAAGAAACTGGCACAGGAGGCGGCAGGCTCCGCGCAACGCATTCACGACCTGGTGCGGGTCATCCAGCAGGATGTGGAAACGGCGAAGGGCCTCATGGAAAGAGGTACCATGGGCATGTTCGTGGGTATGGAGACGGTTGAGCGCACCGACCACTCGCTTGTCTCCATCTCGCATGTGGTGGACCAGATGGCCAGGATGGCCGGCTCCATAGCAGAGGCCTCCTCACGCGAACTGGACGGGAGTGAGAGGCTGACCCATTCTCTCAAGGCTATGAAAGACCAGGTAGAAGCGACCTTCGGAGCCTACGAAGAGATAGGGGCTTCCTCAGAAGAGCAGACCGCCGCCACCACCGAGCTGACCACCACGGCGGAGAGGCTGTCCGAGATCGCCAACAAACTGCAGGAGATGGTGGCGCACTTCAAGATATCCTGAGCCCATCACGGCTCATCGCGTCAGGCCGTCTCGCGGAAGAATTCAAGGGGATACGACGTACAGCTATATCGCCAGTGTATAGTAGTGTATCGATGCGACCCGACCTTCTGTTTATAAGTGATGTTTAAATCTCAAGGACTGTTCTAAACTGGCAGAAGGAGCACCGGCTGTAGATGACGCGGGAGTGATCATAAAGGTGAGAACCTTGACGGCGAGCGTAGATATACATGCGAAACGGGCACTGCTCGCCACACTTGTCGCCATCTTCTGCGTGGCGGTCTTTTTCTCCGGTTGCGGGGGGCCGGCGCGTGACGTGTCCACGCCCCACGCGGCGTTGTTGGGACAATGGAAACCGCTCAGCACCGGCCCCGCGTATATCTTCTTCAGCCCGGACACCGCCACCTACCTGCCAAAGGAAGGCGGTGAATCCATAGCCCTGCAATATGAAGTGGTCGAGGAGAACGGCGACGAGTCCTGGATAAAGATAAGGTATATTGACCCAGGCGATCCCGGTGATGAGGCAGAGCCCTTCACCATTGAGTTCTCGGAGGACTGGAACAGGTTCTACCTCTACCCCGCCGGTTCACCTGAAAGACTCCATTACGCTTACGTCGATGACCGGCAGTCGCCGTGAAACCGTGACCGTTCACGCATGAACCGGAGGGCGCCGTTCCCGCCAGGGCCGCGCCTCCTCCAACTGCGCCGCCAGGCGGAAGAGAGTAGCCTCGTCCCCGAACTCCGCTATGAACTGCACCCCTATGGGAAGGCCTTCCCCGTTCCAATACAGGGGCACGCTCATGGCCGGTTGTCCGGTGATGTTGCATATCGGGGTGAAGGGCAGGAACCCCGCCGCGCGG
>CAYHAT010000392.1:0-3269 GCA_964354675.1 uncultured Actinomycetota bacterium
AAGCGGGCCCGACTACCTGCGGGCTTCCTTCTGCAGCACCTTGCTCACAATGATCAGCCTGCTCGCCCGGTCCTTCAATGCCCGCTTGAACTCTATGACCATTTTCTCGAACTCCGACTCCGGCTTGTATGCGTAGATGGTCTCGGCGCCATCTCCAGCCCTGAACTCATGCGAGAGGATGCCTTTATCGGCCATCCTCTCCAGGAAAGGCTCGATATCGGAGCCCAGCCTCCCGATACTCATGGCGATGCTGGAAGGTGAGCCCACGGTGTAGGGGTTCTCGTGGAAGAATAGGATCAGGTCCCAGGTTATGAACGAGTCCACGAACTCGTCGACGAAGAGGCCTACTTGTTGGTCAAGGTTCTCGAAATCAAGCATCGCAGCATCACACCTCGTTACATCTGCCTCTTATTTAAAGAACTCCTCGGCCTTTTTCAGGCGACGCGTTACATAGGGATTGCCGCTCAATATCCCTTCCCTACCCTCGAAAACGGCTTTGATCTCGATCCCCGAGGAGGTTATCAACACGCGCCGGATACTCTTGTCGTGGTCGGAGGCACGGTGTTTGAGTACGAATAGGGCACGATCGATACTAGAGCTGATCTCCACATAGCGCAGTTGTATTATGGTGTCTACGATGTAAGACAGCCCCGCTTCGGCCACCGACATGTTGCCGGTGATGAAAGCGTCCTCCTGGGTGACCAGAGCGGTGATCTCGTAACGCAGCAGTCCGTTGAGGAAGGTGTACATTATCTCCCGTAGCTGTACGGGCTCCTGGGTTATTCGCTCCAACTGGGTCATGGAATCGACGAAGACTCTTTTCGCCGCTATCTCTTCTATGGTGCGGTCGAAGATCCCACCGGGCTGCTGGATCTCTCGCAGGAAGACCGCCGGGGTCGTGAATATGGTGCGCAGCTTGTTCTCCCGCTCATAAGCACGCAGGTCGAACCCTATGGATATGGCGTCGCGGTAGAGCTGGCGGGGGAATTCCTCGAAGGTGATGATCAGTCCGGGTTCGTTCTGCTCCAGTATGCCCCGTGCTATGAATTCCATGCCTATGCAGCTCTTACCGGTGCCCGGCGCGCCCTTGACCACGGCTACCGAGTTGTAGAGCAGTCCTCCGCTCAGCATCTCATCCAGGCCCGCTATACCGGTGGGCACCCTTTGTGAGTTGTTCTTCGCCCCGGGTGAATCTCCCATACCCGTACTGTCTCCCCTCGTTTATCGATATATTTGTTTTTATTCTACAACATTACTGCCGCTAAGATGTAGAAACCGCGGTCTTTTGTCTCCTTAAAGGTGTCGGGGCGGCTTACCGCCGCCCCGACCGGTTGAAGGACGAGATGCGATGAGGCTTTATTAATGCAGAAAACAACGATGGCAGAAGGAATCGTCTATGTCCTTCCCCATCCTGTTGCAGTATGCTTTGAACCCTCTGAGCTCCAAGGTCTCGCCGTCTCTTATCTCGCGCAGGACATGCAGTTGGTCGCACCAGAAGAAATCATCCAGATGCAACCTCGCCCTCTTTTTCATCGCGATCACCTCGTTCTCATTGTTGAACAATTATATAATATTTTAACATATTCAACATTAATATAACCTAAACACAAGAATTGTCAACCCCCACAGAAGATTACTTTAATTATCGCCTTTTGAGGCCATGATCTCTTCGCTTGTACACCGTTTTTCCTTGGCATATAATCAGCACGGCCCGAGGCAAGGAGGGAGCTTCATAGCCGTGGACCTCGAAAAGATCTTCAAGCCCGCATCTATCGCCATGATAGGGGCATCTAACGTGCCTGCGAAGTGGGGCTCGTTCCTGCTCATCAACTTAATGGCCGGAGGATACCCGCGGGAGTGTATCTACCCGGTAAACCCCAAGGAGAAGGAGATCCACAGCTTGACCGCTTACCCCATGCTCTCGGACCTGCCCCTTACACCGGACCTGGCATTCATCACCACTCCCGCCGGGACGGTAGCGGGCATCCTCGAGGAATGCGCTCGCAAGGGCATCAAGCACATCATCGTCATCTCCTCCAATTTCTCCGAGGTGGGTGAAGAGGGTGCGCGCCTGGAGCGCGAGATCGTCGAGATCGGCCGCAGGCATGACCTGACCATAGTGGGGCCGAACACCATGGGCATCGTCAGCACCCGGCAGAAGATATTCGCGGTGGGGGCGCCCGTGCAGTTGCACCCCGGCAATATCTCCTTTGTTTCCCAGAGCGGCAACGTCGGAGCCAATATGCTCGGCTGGACCATGAACCAGGGCATAGGCTTCGGCAAGTTCGTGGGGAGTGGCAATGAGGCCTTGATCCACGCGGAGGACTATATCGGTTACTTCGGGGAGGACGACGAGACCGGTCTCATCCTGGCTTACCTGGAAGGGGTGGATGATGGACGCCGTTTTATCGACATCGTCTCCCGCATCAGCCTCAAGAAGCCGGTCATAGTCCTCAAGTCCGGCCGCACCGAGGAAGGCGGCAAAGCCGCGATGTCCCATACGGGCTCCCTGGCCGGTTCCGACCACATCTATGACGTAGCCTTCCGCCAGAGCGGCGCCATCCGCGCAGAGACATCCCAGGACATGCTGGACCTGGCCAAGGCGTTCGAGAGGTTGCCACTGCCGCAGGGTGACCGCTTGGGCATCATCACCCTTGGCGGTGGATGGGGGGTCCTCGCCACCGACGCCACGGCCATGGCCGGCCTCCGGCTCGCCGAGCTTGACGAAGGCGTGACGCAGGTATGCGACGAACTCCTCCCTCCCTTCTGGAGCCACGCCAATCCCGTGGACCTCGTAGGCAATATCTACATGGACACCCACCTGGCTATCCTCGAAGCTATGGCCAGTTCGCCCGAGATCGATGCCATGGTCGTCCTGGGCTCCCTGGGAACGGGGACCATCATCGGCCTCAACGTCCTGGTTTCCCAGAACCTGATCCTGGAGATGAGCGAGGATGCTCTGAAGAGCTTTTTCACCGAGTTGAAGGGCCGTAATATCCGCCTCCTCACCAGGGCCAAGGAGCTGATGAGGACTTATAATAAGCCCATCGTATTCGTGGAGATGCAGTTCATCGGAGAAGAGAGCCTGCGCGAACTCGAGGCGGGCGAGACGGTGATCTTCACCGCCCCCGAAAAGGCGGCGGTCATCCTTTCCAGGATGCTGCAATACCGCCGTTACCTGGAAAGAAAAGGCGTTGTGAATAAATAAGGCTCCTCTCCCAGAAGTGTGGGTGATAATGATAGTAACCTTTGGGCAACACTTTGGGGTC
>CAYHAT010000393.1:0-3267 GCA_964354675.1 uncultured Actinomycetota bacterium
CCACCGTGCCCTCCTCGACCAGGTAGAGGTGGGTGTCGCCGTCCTGGTCGATGAAGATGTACTGCTCCCGGTCGTAGGCCTCCGGCTTGAAAAACTCCTTGGCCTGTTCGCGCAGCCCCTCCTCGAGGTGATTGAGGAATTCCCGCAGCCTGTCGTCCTCCAAAGTCGACCTCCCCCGCGAAGCTACGGTCGCGATACGGCGTCCATAGCGATGAGCAGCCTGTCGTCGCAGGAAGATTATATCAAGTGAATGGTTAAAAGAAAAAGAGGCGGCCAGGTCATCGGGCTTGTCCCCCCTGGCATGTTCGTGCCGTCACGATAGACGCAATGGCTTTCTGTCTCTTCCCAGGGCGTGTGGGGATAATAGATGGGGTACGATCGAGTCCTGGAGCTCATTGCAGGGTTCTTAGCGGAGGATGGAGGGCGTGGAAAGGCGGCAATCAGCCCCCGTTGAGCCCTGTCAACCGGCATCCACAGACGCGTTGCTATTATTTAGTGAGAGTGAACGGAACGGAGGTCACAGAGCTGCGCAGCCAGGCTGCCCTTGAAGAAGAAAAATCTTTCAGTATAATATTGTCCTACGTTGCGCGATGGTTAGTGCACCGTCCCGCAGATAGGTTGACGCACCGAGAGCGTCGATGTGCCACTACCGCAAGGCGCGCGATCGAGGCGTACTCGCTGAGTACGTCGCCGGGAGCGAAACTAGGCGAGTCGCTCCGCGACGAGACGTATTGCGAGGAGCTGGGCGACGAAGCAAGCTCGATTGAGTATCACGTTTCGATAGGATACGAAATAGGGGATGCAGCGGCGTTCGGATGCCAAGATATTTGCGGGACGGTGCACCAGGAGCCGGCCTGACAAGACCGGTCATTTCTATTTATAGATGGGCGTCAGGCCTGGACATCCGGAGATGCCAGGCGCTGACCTCCGGAGGATGAATACCTGGAGGATGAGCATGTCCAAGGTGAACCTGGAGTTCTGCAAGGAATTGCCGCGGGTGGAGGAGACTGGCACCGTCATCGCCTGCTTCCAGTGCAGCGCCTGTGTAGCCGACTGCCCCGCGGCGGCCCATTCGGCCCGCTTCAATCCACGCGACATCATGCTCAAGGTGCTGCTCGGGCTGGAAGAGGGGCTCCTGGCTGAGGACTCGGTGGTCTGGGATTGCGCCACCTGCTACACCTGCATGGAGAGATGCCCCCAGGGCGTACGCCCCATCGAGGTGATCACGGCGGTGAAGAACGTGCTGGCCCGCAAGGGATTGCTCCCCGCCGAGGTAGCGGCGGCGGCCGAGAACATACGTAATACCGACCGGGTCATCGTGCACTCCGAGGCCATAGACCGCCACCGCCAGGAGATGGGTCTTCCCGCCTATGGCGCCGCAGGAAAATGTATAAAAGAGGTCGTGAAATAGATGAAGAGCTACGCGCTTTTTCTCGGATGCCTCATCCCTATGAAGCTGCCCCAGATCGAGTTGGCCTCACGCTCCGCGCTGGCCAAGCTGGGGGTGAAGTTGGAGGATATAGAGGGCTTCTCCTGCTGCCCCGAGCCCTGGAACTTCAAGGGCACGGACGTGGATGCCTGGCTCAAGGTGGCGGGCCGCAACCTTGCGGTGGCGGAGAAGAAGAAGATGGACGTCATCACCCTCTGCAACGGCTGTTCGGCCAGCCTCATCGAGGCCTCGCACCTCCTCTGCAATGGCGGAGAGGCGGCGGCGGAAGCGGCAAAGGCCCTCTCGGGAGCGGGTTACAAGTACGAGGGGAAGACCAAGGCGGTCCACGCCGTGACCGTCCTCGACCGCGAACTGGGACGGGACACGGTGGAGAAGAGCTGCTCCCGCAAGCTGGACGGCCTGAAGGTGGCGGTGCATTACGGTTGTCACCTGCTGCGCCCCTCGGACATCATGGCCCTGGACGACCCCTTCGAGCCCACCTTCCTGGACGGCCTGGTGGATGCCACCGGGGCGGAATCGGTGGATTACGCGGGAAAGATGGGGTGCTGCGGCAGCGCCGCCCTGGACAAGGAGATATCGCTGGGGATAGCCCGGGACAAGGTAAAGGCCATGGAGGAAGCCGGCGCCCAGTGCCTGGTGGTCACCTGTCCGGCCTGCTTCGACCAGTTCGACCTGGGCCAGGTGGAGATGGGCCGGCGTGGGGGGGAGAAGCACGCCCTGCCGGTCCTGCATTACTTCCAGCTCCTGGCCATGGCCCAGGGCGAGGACCCGGAGAAGCTGGCTTTCTCCCGGCATAAGATCAAGGTCGATCCCCTCCTGAAGGCGGTGGTGAGATGATCGAGATAAGGTTTCATGGCCGGGGCGGACAGGGCGCGGTGGCCTCAGCGGAGATGCTGGCGGTTTCCGCCATAGACGAAGGCAAGTACGCCCAGGCTTTTCCCAGCTTCGGCCCGGAGAGGAGGGGCGCGCCCGTGGTGGCCTTCTGCCGCGTCGACGACAAGCCCATCATGACCAGGGAGCCCATCGCCAAGCCGGACGTAGTGGTTGTGCTCGACCCCACCGTACTGCGCGTGACCAATGTGGCCGCGGGGTTGAAGCCGGGCGGAAAGATAGCCATCAATACTTGCACTCCAGCGGCGGAATTGGCGAGGAACTACGACTTCGGCGATTGCAGCCTGGCCACGGTAGACGCCAACGAGATCGCCATACGCATCATCGGGAGGGCGATCACCAACACCGCCATGCTGGGCGTACTGCTCAAGGTGGAGCCGGTGGCCAAACTGGAGTCGCTCTTCGAGCAGATCAACCAACGTTTCCCGGCCATCGCCGAGAAGAACATCAAGGCTCTGCAGACGGCCTACGACGAGACGAAGGTCACCGACCTCGACGGTTCCGGAAAAGGAGGGAGATAATTGGCAGATCTTCCCACCTGGAAGACCATAAACCACGCCTGCCTGGTGTTCACGCCCGGCAACACCGTGGAATACCTCACGGGTGACTGGCGCAGCATGCGCCCGGAGCGCACGGAAGAAAAGTGCGTGAAGTGCGGGGAGTGCTGGATGTACTGCCCGGATGCCGCCATCTTCATCGACGAGAGGGGATACTACGCAGTGGACTACGACTACTGCAAGGGCTGCGGCATCTGCGCCAAGGAATGCCCCCACGGCGCCATCTTCATGGTGGAGGAGTGTGAATGACATGGCCAAGAGGGTAGGCATAGAGGTATCCATCGCCGTCTCCGAGGCGGCCACCCTCTGCGACGTGGACGTCGTGGCGGCGTATCCCATCACCCCCCAGCCCCACATCGTGGAGCACCT